>CAVAJA010000346.1:0-7534 GCA_963588615.1 Lachnospiraceae bacterium
GGCGAGACACTTATCTCTAATTCAATCATTCAGGATATCCTTAATGGAACATCTTCATTAATAGACAGATCAAACTTACAGGCAGCAGCATCTGCAGCAGAGGCTCCGGCTGGAGAATCAGCAGAGGGTGAGGCAGCAGACAGCGCATCAAGCGATGCCATCGGTAAGCAGACAGAAGAGATGGAGATCACTGTTGACGGCGTAACAGGTCTGGCACAGTATGAAGACGTAGAAGACGGAACCAGCGAAGTAAGACATTTCAAGGTTACATTTGATGGTAAGGAATACTACGGAACTATAGATAAGGGCGTATGGGCAGCTGATGATGCAGAAGGCGAGGCAGTAATCGCAGCATATCAGGAAGCACATGAGTCAGACCCAAGCTTCATGGGAGCACCAGGAAGCGGCGGCTCAGGCGACGGCGAATCAGCAGAAGGTGAAGCTCCTGCAGGAGAGGCTGCAGAGGCACCTGCAGAATCAGCAGAGGGTGAGGCACCAGCAGCTGAAGGAGAAGAACCACCGGCTAAGCCTGAAGGCAATCCACCAGAGGGAGCACCTGCAGAGCCTGGCGAGCCGGCTGAAGCAGCAGCATCTGAAGAGGCAGCTGCCGAGGTTACAGTAACATTCTCAACAGGCGAGACAGCAACAGCAATCGTAGGCGAGCCATTTGAATTCTTCTTCCAGTGCGATGCACCTGGTGACATGGGCGCACCTGCAGACGGTGAGGAAGGCGCAGGCATCACGGTTTCATCAGGAACAGTTGAGTATTCAAATGTAGGCCTGGGCGGACCTAACAGCTATCCAACTAGCGAGAAGGTAACAATCACAGGATTTGAAGGCGACTTCGAAGTAACAGTTTGTGACGAAGCAACAGCAATGGATGCTACCCATACTATCTACTTTGATGCAGCAGAGATAGAAGACGCAATCGCAAATGCAGAGGCAATGGCAGCTCAGATGGCTGAGAACCCAATGGATGGCGGCTCAGAAGAAGGCGGAGCAGCCGGTGAATCAGCAGAAACTCCTGCAGATACAGCAGAGGGCGAGACACTTATCTCTAATTCAATCATTCAGGATATCCTTAATGGAACATCTTCATTAATAGACAGATCAAACTTACAGGCAGCAGCATCTGCAGCAGAGGCTCCGGCTGGAGAATCAGCAGAGGGTGAGGCAGCAGACAGCGCATCAAGCGATGCCATCGGTAAGCAGACAGAAGAGATGGAGATCACTGTTGACGGCGTAACAGGTCTGGCACAGTATGAAGACGTAGAAGACGGAACCAGCGAAGTAAGACATTTCAAGGTTACATTTGATGGTAAGGAATACTACGGAACTATAGATAAGGGCGTATGGGCAGCCGATGATGCAGAAGGTGAGGCAGTAATCGCAGCATATCAGGAAGCACATGAGTCAGACCCAAGCTTTATGGGAGCACCAGGAAGCGGCGGCTCAGGCGACGGTGAATCAGCAGAAGGTGAAGCACCTGCAGAACCAGGTGAGTCAGCTGAAGCAGCAACACCTGCAGCAGGCGAGACACTTATCTCTAATTCAATCATTCAGGATATCCTTAATGGAACATCTTCATTGATTGACAGGTCTAAGTTCCAGACAGCTCCGGCAGCAGAAGCTCCAGCAGCTGAGGAAGCACCTGCAGCAGACTCTGACGCAGCATCAGACGGAGAATCAATGGGCGACATGAGCGATGCACCAGAGATTCCTGAAGGACTTGAGCCTGGAGAGGAACCTCCTGGAGGATTCGGCGGAATCGACTGATATAAAATCAACATAAAATCAAGCGATTGATATTAAATTAGATTCAAGAGCCAGGGCATGCAGCTCTGGCTCTTGTTTTACTTAGACAACCATTGAATAGCGGCACAAAAATAACACCCTTGCGGGTGTTATTTTCTGCTTGTGTTAAACGTATAACTTAAAAGGGAGGTGAGTGCTTTCGCACTCGATTATGAAAAATATTTGTATTGGTCTGTATCAACCTTATGTCGATATGATACAGGCCATCCATGAACAGAAAATGTTCAAAATGTGGCATTTTTGTGAAACCTCACCTTATATGCTGAAACTCAGTAAATATATAAAACCCAAAATGACAGGCTTTTATTATTCCGAGAATCAACGGCTGCACAACTCATAGAACATTATCGGATTATTGATTTTGCGAGAAATCATTCCGAGAGATTAGATCTGCTGTGAATGTAATATTCGATGAATTTATGTACGGCACCGCGATGATCATTCTTCTTCCAGAACAATCCGCTGTAGATGATAGGCGAATTCTCCAGAGGCACTGCGATGAGCCCCTTCATCTGATCAATCGGAGCGAATCCTGACTGAATCGAGATGCCAGCACCGCTCTGAACCATGAACAGAACAGAGTTGTTATTGCCCGATTGATAAGCAATCTTCGGCTCGAAGCCACTCTTTCTACACAGATCCCTAACCTCGTTAACCTCGGTTGCATACTCGTCATCGCCAATCAGTATAAACTGCTCATTCTTAAGCTCCGACAGGTGAATGCTCTTCCTCGTTGTCAGCGGGTGTCCCTCATATGTAACAGCAAATAAATGCGACTCGCCCAGAGTATAATAATCCAGCTCTGGGGATACATCTTCCTTGTTGAAAATCTTCAGTCCTACGTCTAATTTGCCTGACAGCAACTGATTAGTTACCTCATCTCGCTCGTAATACGGAGTTGCATTTACCAGGATCGAAGGCTCCTTGATGGCAAATTCTGACAGGATCGGTGTAATGCGGAACAGCTCGTTGTAGATCATGTAACCGAAATTAATGGTTTCCTGGGTTGTGGCCGAGGCATGCTTGATTCTCATGAGAAGATAGTCCTCATCCTTGAACAGCTTGAAGCATTCCTCGTGGAGAACGTGACCTGCGTGCGTGAGTTCAAGTGTACGTCCCTTCTTCTTGAAGAGCTCAACATTGAAATCCGCCTCCAGGTCGTGGATAGATTTGCTGAGAGCCGGCTGGCTCAAATGTAGCTTCGATGCAGCCTCAGTGAGACTGTTCGAACTCGTTATAATATAAAAATAATATAATTTGTTGTAATTGATCATTTTTTTGGACCTCGTTGTGTGCGTGCGCCGATAATGGAACATCAGCTGTTTTATATAGTTTCCTGCATGCGGCGGTTGAAGTCTGAATAAATAGCTGATTGCGCTGAAACCATAACAGATGCCCATAGTCGTGGTCAGCATCGCCGCAAGATAAGCATAGCAATTTTAGAAATATAAAATAAATTTATACGTAAAAAGTATAATAAAAATTTGGCTAATGTCAAGCAAAATACGTAAATATATAAAAAAATATGCAAATAAGCCTAAAAATCGACAGATTTTACGAGGCAAAAACATATTCCTTACTGGGGATTGATCGGAAATATTTTAAAATCCGAATAAAGAATGCATATTTTCTATAAAATGATTGCATAAAATACGATTTTGTTATAGAATCACAGAGCTTGTGAAAAATGCAGAGGGAGCCGAAAAGATAGAGCAGTTGGATCCTTTCGGATCTCTCCTGCATTAGTTAAGGAAGCGTATCGAAGTGGTCATAACGAGCCGCACTCGAAATGCGGTTGTCCTTCGGGGCACGTGGGTTCGAATCCCACCGCTTCCGTCACAAAAGTGCTGAAAATGCCGCGTTTTTGCGGGTTTTCGGCACTTTTTCTCTTTTGTGTATTCTTCGCATAAGGTTCAAATAGGCGCTTTCTTGCCTATGCTTTGATTTTTTTCGGCGATAAAAGTAAATCCTCAATATTTTTTATCGACAAAATATCAATATTATTTCAAAAAATAAAGTACGCTTTTTGCCGATATAGGCGAAGTCATCTTTTGACTTTGCTTTATTTTTAATAGAGAAAACTAAGATTAGATTTACCAAATCATACTTGACTATTTCAATTGTTGTGATATACTATAGGCAATCTTAATATGGGGGTAGTTTATATGTTTATCGGAAGAGAGCGGGAGCTTGCCTCCTTGAGCAATTTATATGATTCCGACAAGTTTGAATTTGCCGTGCTTTACGGTCGGCGTCGTGTAGGAAAAACGGCGCTTATCAATCGCTTCATCGACGGCAAACGCGCAATCTACTTCATGGGCGTTGAGAGTAATGCCAAGCAGAATCTGGAGAACTTCAGCACAAGCATTTTTGAACTTGTCAGCGGAATGCAGGGTGCGGAGACATCATTCGCTTCTTTTCAGGTTGCACTTGAAACGGTGTTTCAGCTGTCGCTTCATGAGCGTATCGTGCTTGTTATCGACGAGTATCCTTATGTTGCCAGAGCGTCCAAGAGTCTTGCATCCACATTACAGCTGCTGATTGATAAATATAAGGACAAATCCAAGCTCATGCTGATTCTCTGCGGTTCTTCCATGTCATATATGGAAGATCATGTACTGGCATACAAAGCACCGCTGTACGGCAGACGCACAGCGCAGATTAAGCTACAGCCCTTTGATTTTGGTGAGACCTGCCGCTATTTTGCGAATTATTCCGATGAAGAGAAGGCTCTGGCATATGGCATCATGGGCGGTACGCCGCAGTACCTGCTGCAAATGAGCGACCGTCTCAGCATAGAGCAGAATATTAAGAACACATACCTGAACCCCACTTCTGCAATTTACGAGGAGCCGACAAACCTTCTGAAACAGGAGGTTCGCGAACCGGCAATTTACACGGCGATTATCACAGCTATCGCAACCGGCGCTTCCCGTATGTCGGAAATATCCGGCAAGGTGGGCGAAAATACAAATGTCTGCTCCATTTATCTTAAAAATCTTGTTTCGCTGGGCATTGTGCAAAAAGAGACCCCGTACGGCGAGAAATCGTCCAAGAAATCGATTTATTCTATTGAGGATAATATGTTCCGCTTCTGGTACCGCTTTGTGCCCGAGAATGCCTCTATGATTGCTCGCGGCGCGGCAGACCTCGTTTATAAGCGCATTGAGCCGCACCTGTCCGAATACATGGGCAAGGTGTTCGAGGAAATCTGCATGCAGTACCTTTGGAAACTGTTGCTTAGCGGGAACTCTCCCGTGGAATTTCAGTCTCTCGGCCGCTGGTGGGGCAATGATCCTCTCCGTAAGTGTCAGGCGGAGATTGATATTATGGGCGAACAGGACAAAGATACCGCGCTCTTTGCCGAGTGCAAGTGGACGGGCGAGAAAGTTGATCTATCCGTTTTGGAAACGCTCGTCGCACGCAGCAACCTGTTCCCGTATCTGAATAAACACTTCTTCCTTTTCTCCAAATCCGGATTCACAAAAGGTTGCCTGGATAAGGCAAAGGAACTCGGCAATGTGTCGCTGGTGACATATGGAGAGATTGTGAAGGCTTTTAGGCAGTAAATGAGGCTTGGGTTACATACGAAGAATATTCTCTCATAAAAGCCCACGTAGATGAAGCAATCAAAGACGACGGTTTATCAGTTATTGTCTATCGTAACAACATCTATCCAAACATTATGGAGACGGTAAAGGAGTAACGAGGAGGTGCATATGCTATGCCAGGTATACTCGTGGTTGAAGATGATGAAAATTTAAATCGTGGAATTACATTTTCACTGAAAAAATCCGGATATGAGGTTTTTTCAGCAGAATCAGTGAAAAAAGCGAAAAGAATTGCAAGTGATAATAATGTGGATGTTGCCATTTGTGATGTGAATCTTCCGGATGGAAACGGATTAGAGCTTGTCAGATGGATGCGGAATTGTCAAAATGTATATATTATCTGTCTTACCGCGTTGGATCAGGAGACAGATCAGGTCATGGGATATGAAGCCGGTGCGGACGATTATATGACGAAACCGTTCAGCCTTTCCGTACTTCTTCTGAAAATCGAGGCTCATTTCCGCCGCAGAAAGAATGAACCCGGAACTCCAAAAATTCATTCAAAGGATATCGTATTTATCCCCGGAGAGATGAGGGCGTTCGTAAAGGAAAGAGAAATAAGCCTTACGAAGAATGAACTGAAAATGCTGTCCTTTTTTCTTCAAAACCCGAAACAGATTCTTTCAAAAACACAGCTGTTAGAAAACGTGTTTGATTTGGATGGTGATTTTATGGATGAAAATACGGTAGCTGTGAACATCAGAAGGCTTCGGGAGAAAATCGAAGAGGATCCGGCGGCTCCGGTCTATATTAAAAACATCCGTGGGCTTGGGTATATATGGAATCAGGAGGTAAGTCAGTGACGAAACGACATCATAAAAAGTGGGTTGATGCCTTGTCACTGGTGCTGCCGGTTCTACTCTTTTTTGCGGTATTGAACTGCTTTACCACCTATTTATATTATCAGGATTATCAATGTAAAATGGATATCCTGACAGAAGTTGCGGCGGGCGCAGAGACCACCGGCATGGATGTTGCCGCAGGATGGCTGAAAGGAAACGACCATCAAGCCAATGAACAAGGTAAGCAATTATTAGAGCAATACGGGTACTGGGAAAACAAAGGGACTTCGTTTTATGTGCGCTTCCGGCAGAATATCATGATAACCGGCTGTACAAGTGCAGTGCTATGTCTGTCTTTGCTAACGTTCCTGTTTTACCGGAAGAAAGCTGAGGCGAAAGAAAGTCGGAAACGATTGGAGCAGCTAGAACAAATCCTGATTGCATTTCGGGAAAATCACTTTGAGGTAGTGCCGGACACAGAAGATCATGTCGGGCAGGAAAGAATGAAATTTCAGCTTGAAGCAATCGGACATCATATCCAGCTGCTGCAAGAGGAAGCCAGAGCGGAGAAGGAAAGCACAAAGGAAATGGTATCCGACATTTCCCATCAGCTGAAAACCCCGGTTGCAGCCTTGGATACCTGCTTTAGCATATTGCTGCGGAACAATCTGAGTGAGACGGAGCAACAGGAATTTCGCATCCGCTGCCGGAGTGCATTGGACGGATTGGAAACATTGTTGCAGTCTCTGCTGGAAATATCCAAACTGGAGACAGGTTTGATTCAGCTTGATCAGAAAACACTTCCCATTATGGATACGATCATCTCCGCAGTAAACCGAACGTATCCAAAGGCAGCGGAGAAAGGGATAGAACTTATTTTCGACTGCAACGAATCACTGGAGCATTGTGCACTCATGCAGGATAAACGTTGGCTTGGAGAAGCAATCATTAACGTTTTGGACAATGCCATCAAATACAGCCCAGAACATTCAAAAATCACGATCCGTCTACAAAAAAGAACCGGCTTTGTGAGAATTGAGATCGAGGATCAGGGAATCGGAATCCCGCAGAGTGAATACCATAAAATATTCCAGCGGTTTTACAGAGGGACTGCGCCGGAAGTCCGCGAAAAGAGCGGAACTGGCATCGGTCTGTATCTGTCCAGACAGATTATTGAGCAGCATGGTGGGACAATCACGGTAGCCTCCGGCAAAGTCAGAAAAGGAAGTACCTTTTTGATTCAGCTGCCGGAGAATGGACTTTCGTAGAGATGATGAGCAGAAGTCTTTCAAATCTGTAAGACTTCTGCTCTCTTTTTGAAAGTGA
>CAVAJA010000347.1:0-7197 GCA_963588615.1 Lachnospiraceae bacterium
ATTGGTCTCCAAAATGCATTTGAAGCATTTGTTCATCAGAGCGATAAATCAAAATAAACACTTAGGAGGTAAACCTATGCCAAGTAGTTTTAGCGAACAAAATGTGGAGGATATGGTTATCCATGCGGTGCAAAGCAACGGATGGGACTACATCCAGGCTGACGATCTTCCGCGCAAAGATTCTGATGTGCTGGTGGAACCTTACCTCCGCGATGCGTTAATTCGCCTGAATCCCTGCATTGCTGAAAATCCGAGCCATGCAGACACGGTGATTTACAAGCTCCGTGCGTTGATTTCTACCGTTCGTCCGCATGATTTGGTGACGCAGAACGAACGCTTCAAGAAGCTGGTTTTTGAGGAGAACAGCTTCCCCTTTGATAAGGACGGACGCTCTATCAGCATCAAATTCTTCGATTATGACAATCCGGAAAACAATCATTTTGTTGTGACCAACCAGTGGGTGTACCTGCAGTCGAACGGCGGCAAGCGGCTTGATGTGGTGCTGATTATTAACGGTTTCCCTGTTGCCATCGGCGAAATGAAGTCACCGGTCCGTCCTGCTATCAGTTGGATGGATGGTGCCGGCGATATTCTCAATTACGAGAAATCGATTCCCGAAATGTTCGTCACCAACATTCTGAATTTCGCCACAGAGGGCAAGTCGTTTCGCTATGGCTCCATCAATGCTCCTGTCACGCTGTGGGGACCATGGTATGCGGACATTCCCCATGCGGAAGGGGACTTTTCCAAGGTGCAAAAAAGTATTGCTTCTATCACCCGCAAGGAAGTCATTCTGGATTTGTTCCGATATTTCACGCTCTTTTCCACCGATAAGCGCAATCGCAAGATTAAGATTGTCTGTCGCTATCAGCAGTACGAAGGGGCAAATCTGATTGTCAATCGCGTGAAGGCCGGCCACCCGAAGAAGGGCTTGATTTGGCATTTCCAAGGCAGTGGCAAATCTCTGCTGATGGTCTTTGCAGCGCAAAAGCTGCGCATGGTGAAGGAACTGAATGCGCCGACCGTCATCATCGTCAATGACCGTATTGACCTGAGTGGGCAGATTTTCGGTACATTCTCTATGGCTGACGTTCCGAATCTTGTGCCGGCTGACACAGGCGCAGAACTGATTGCGCTTCTGAAAGCTGACTCGCGTAAGGTCATTATCACGAAGATTTTTGAATTTGCGCAGATTGATGAGGCAATCAATTATCGTGACAACATCATCGTGATGGTTGATGAAGCACACCGCACACAGGAAGGTGACCTTGGTGCCCGCATGCGCACAGCCCTGCCCAACGCATTCTTCTTTGGCTTAACCGGCACGCCCATCAACAAGCTCGATAAAAACACCTTTGCAACATTTGGTGCTGTGGAAGACAGGACAGGCTATATGAGCCGCTATTCCTTCGCTGATTCCGTGAATGATAAGGCAACACTGCCGCTGCATTTTGAGCCTGTTCCTGTGAAGCTGCATGTGGATCAGGCTGCTATCGATGAAGCGTTTGCAAAACTTGCGGATCAGGCAGGAATTTCCGAAGAGGAAAAGTCAAAGGTTGCGCAGCGTGTTCGCATGTCTGCGATTATGAAAGACCCTGAGCGCATCAAGGCGGTTTGTGAACATATTGCTGAGCATTTTATGACGAAAATTAACCCGAACGGCTTTAAGGCTCAGGTTGTCTGCTATGACCGCGAGTGTTGCGTGCTGTATAAGCAAGAGCTGGATCGGCTGCTCGGCGAAACGGTCTCCACCATCGTCATGGATACGAATAACGACAAGGCGGATGAATATAAACGCTGGCGGCGTACCCGTGAAGAAGAAGCAAAGGTGCTGGATGATTTCCGTGACCCGAAAAATCCGCTTCAGATTGTCATTGTCACGTCCAAACTGTTGACTGGATTCGATGCACCGATTCTGCAGGTCATGTATCTGGATAAACCCATGAAAGACCACACGCTTTTGCAGGCCATCTGCCGCACCAATCGTGTGTATGGTCAAGAAAAAACATATGGACTGATTGTCGATTATGTCGGCATTTTCGATGATGTTGCGAAAGCACTGGCCTTTGACGCGGATGCAGTGGAAAAGGTCATCACCAACATTGAAAGCGTCAAGACGAAAGTGCCTGAGCTGATGGAAAAATGCATTCAATTTTTTCCTGGCGTTGATCGCACGCGCGATGACTGGGAAGGGCTCGTCGCAGCGCAGGATTGTCTTCCCAATGATGAAACGAAAGACCAGTTTGGTGCTGTTTATCGCACACTGAACCGTGTTTGGAATGCTCTTTCTCCGGATGCTTGCCTGAATCCATATAAGCTGGATTACAAGTGGCTCTCGAAGGTCTATGATTCTATCCGTCCGACAGATGAGCGTGGCAAACTGATTTGGGCTGCTCTTGGTTCTAAGACAATTCAACTTGTGCATGAGAATATTTCAGTCGAAGAAGTTGTCAAAGATGAAGATGTTCTTGCCATGGACGCGGAAATCATTGAAAAATTCATGGCAGGCGACCCGAATGCCGGTAAGAAAAAGCGGAAGATCGAAATCGACCTTGCCGAGATTATTCGTAAACATCCGGATGATCCACGTTTCATTGCACTTGGTGAGCGCATGGAAAAGCTGCGCGAAGAACATGAAGCCGGTTTGCTGACCAGTATGGAATTCCTGAAAGCCTTGCTTGATCTCGCTAAGGATGCGGCTCAAATGGAGCGTGAAGTCATTCCTGAAGCCGAGGAAGATAAAGGAAAGGCAGCATTGACGAAATTGTTCCAGTCCGTCCGCAATGATAACACACCTGTCATTGTCGAACGTATTGTCAATGATATCGATGGCATCGTGAAGATTGTCCGCTTCCCTGGCTGGCAGAATGTGTCCACCGGGCGTTTGGAAGTTAAGCGAAATCTGCGCGATGTCATCATGAGAAAATATCGCATCAAGGATCAAGATGTGTTTAACAAGGCATATGGATATGTGGAGCAGTACTATTGATGAATAGCCGCCTATCCAGTCAGTGACTCAGACTTTAGTTAGAAAATAAGGAGGGCCCTTATGTCGGCGCAGTACAGCGTAAACAACTACAGCGTAGATAATCTGCTGGGCAGTATCAAAGCCGGCGATATTGCCATTCCGGAAATGCAGCGTCCTTTTGTTTGGGATGCTACAAAGGTTCGTGACTTGATGGACTCACTCTATAATGGCTTTCCGATTGGGTATATCATTATCTGGCAGAACCCAAATGCAAAACTGAAGGATGGGACTACCGCGATTGGAAAGAAAATTCTGATTGACGGTCAACAGAGAATTACAGCCATGGCTGCGGCAATTGTCGGTCAGGAAGTAATGGACGACCATTACAAATGGAAGCGCATTTCGATTGCATTCAATCCACAGGAAGAAAAATTTGAGGTTGCCAACAATGCCATTCTGAAGAGCAGTAAATGGATTCCGGATATTGCTCCTATTCTTGTGCCGACTCATGATACTTTCAACTTTGTAATGGAGTACTGCAAAATCAACGAAATTCCCGATCAGATGTCCCAGATCAACTCGGTGATTAACAAATTGCGGAGTATTTTGAATAACAGCCTTGGTGTCATTTCATTGGGAGCGGATCTGGATATCGACAGCGTAACTGAGATCTTCATCCGCATTAATTCCAAGGGTGTTGTACTCTCTCAGGCAGACTTTGTCATGTCTAAAATTTCTTCCAATGAAGAATTTCGCGGAAATATCACACGCAAGACAATTGATTATTTCTGTCATCTTCTAGAATCGCCTGAGGATCTGAAAGACATTAAAAACAATGATTTGGCTTTCTCTGCCTTGCCGGAATTTGCAGCCATTCAGTGGGCAGCAGATAAGAATGCGCCGCTTTACAAAACTTCTTATGTGGATATTCTCCGTGTTGCTTTCACCTATAAATTTCAGCGTGGCCGTCTTGCTGACCTTGTCAGTTTGCTGTCCGGACGCGATTTTGAGACGCGCGAATTCAAGGTAGAAATTGAGGAAGATTCCTTCAAACAACTTCACGAAGCAGTATTACAGGCTGTAAATAAAACGAATTATGAGCGGTATCTGATGATTGTATACTCCACAGGCATCGTGCGCAGCTCTTTGATCCGTTCCCAGAACGTGCTAAATTTTGGCTATGCGCTGTATCTTGGCCTGCGCGATCACAACATAGATGACAACAAAATTGAACATATCGTGCGCCGCTGGATTGCTTTGAGCATTCTGACCGGCCGGTATTCCGGTTCCCCGGAATCCATGTTCGATTATGACATCAAGCGTTTCCTTTCCTATGATGACCCGATGGAATATCTGAAAATTACAGAAGCTGGCGAGCTTTCCGATGCATTCTGGACCGTTAACCTGCCACAGCGGTTGAACACCTCTGTCGCGAGCAGCCCGTATTTCAATATGTTCCTGATTGCGCAGGTAAAAGCGCATGACAAGGGCTTCCTTTCCGTACAGATGGATGTCCAGACCATGCTGGAAAACCGTGGAGATATCCACCACCTCTTCCCAAAGAACTATCTGGTTTCCAATGGCGTGCCCCAATCGCAATACAATCAGATTGCAAACTATGTCTTTCTGCAGCAGGAAACCAACATCAAGATCCGCGATGCCGCACCGTGTGTTTATATGGCTGATGTCATAAAACAATGTGAAACCAAAGTGCCGGTTTACGGAGGTATTGTAGACCTGGATGAGCTGAAGGAAAACCTCCGTCAAAATTGCGTCCCAGAAGGGTTTGCGCAGATGGATATCAAGGATTACAGTAGTTTTCTGTCAGCACGCCGCACTCTGATGGCCGAGAAAATTCGAAATTATTACTGGTCTCTGTGAACAGCTGCAGCATGCTAAAGGCTGAAAACTGACACAGCTGTTTTGGGAGGTAGAATCATGGACAGAATTGAACGAAGATTCCAGTTTGAACGCTTGCCGACCGAAAAAATACGGAACAACTTGGAACACTTTGGAACAGAAATTGGTGCTATAATATATGCTGTTGGAAAAAACAAAGGGCATCGGCTACAATGGTCGGTGCCCTTACTCATCTGCGGCTATGCAGCGTTACAATGTGACTTCCGCAAAGTTGGCGGGGTTTGGCGAACTTTGGCGAGGAATGGCGAATAAATTTGTGCTATAATGTATGCTGTCTGATGGTGAAACGAAGCACTGGTTTCAGTTTTCCATTGGACATCAGTAAAACTTGGGACACTTGAAGCCACCAAAAGCCACACGAAGCCACTTAGAGCCATAAAATCCGTGCTATAATGTATGCTGTAGAATTTAGGCAGACAACGTCGGCAGAGATGTCGGCGTTTTCTTTTGCTGCTAGGAGGTGAAGCGATTGCCTGTGACGATGTCATTGAATGTCACTAAATGTCACAAAATGTCAGCGACTGTCGCTTGCATGTCATACGATTTTTTGATAAACTGTATACTGAGCAAGTTGGAAAGAATCGCTCACCCACAATCGCAATCACGAGGCAATCAGCATTTCGCTGACTGCCTTTTTCTTTGCTTGAAAACATGTTGTCCTGTTTTTCGTTTTTGGCTTGTCCTGCCATTAGCCGCATTTTTCGAAATTTGACCATATAGAAAGTGAGGCGCAGAAAACGCTGGGGCGCCAGTGCGCCAAATCCGTCTCTGCTGGTGCGCAAACCACGCTTGGTGACACCAGGCTGTCACCAATTCGCACCAGCCACAAACAACACTGCTTCAACAGAAAGAAGGTGATGCGATTGATTGCTGCAGCATCAGATGCAAAGTCTGACATAGGCTGCTCAAAAATAGGGCATCGGTCGCAATGGCCGGTGCCTTGTTTTATGCGCTTCAACATTTCACAAATTCAGAAAGGAGATCTCATGGATTACAAACTCAAAAAGTTTGAAAAAGAAACGAACATCCTTTACAACCAGACCACGGATCCGATTGAAATTTGCGGCTATGATCGGCAGCTGTTCCGCAAACTGGAAAAGTTTGCGGAGGAGTGCCCCGAACTTTGCCAGCGCACTGACAAGGGCAAAGATCCGGAATATTATGAATTTGATGTCGATAAGAAGTGCCTGTCCGTGCGCTTCAATAGGCCAATGAGTGAAGAAAAGAAAGAAGCCGCCAGAACACGTGCACAGGCAAACGGTCTCGGCGGCAAGACCAACCGCTGACCGACAAAGCAGAGGGCATCAACCGTTCATTCGGCTGGTGCCTTTTCCTTTGCTGGCCAGCAAAAATATAATGATTAGGAGGAATCACAATGTCAAGAAATATTTCACCCGAAATGCAGAAGCTCCTGTCGAAGCAGGAGAAGGCGCTCGCAAAAATGCGAGACAACAAGAATCAGCTCAACGCCCTGAAAGCAGAAATTGCCGAACGGAATCGGCATGAGCACGACCGACATCTCCGTGCCCTCGGTGAGTGTGTCGAAAAGCACCTCATTGAACCGGAGCTGTTCTCCACGGAGGAGGTCATTTCCCTGCTGGATTTTCTGTTCATGTCGAACTACGTGCATGGGCTGATTCGCAAGATGACAGCCATTGGGCACGGCGAAATGTCCGGCAGCATCGAAGAGCTGATCAAGACCGAAGTTGACCGGCAGCGAGCCAAGGACGCGGCTTCGGGAACGACCGACACGACCCAGTACCAGGAACGGTAATTCCCTACCAGAGACAAGGAGGGCGCACTTATACGCAGCTACGCTGCGAAGTGCGCTCTCCGAGGGCCCCTGTGGGGAGCTCGATGCCTTCGGCATCACCAGGGGCAAAGCCCCTGCGCTGACTGCGTCAGCTACCCCTTCTACAGCGCTTCGCGCTGAAAAACGAGGTGAACCTTATGCCATGCCCAACGATGCACATCGACATCGTCAGCAGAGGCAAAGGGCAATCCTGCATGGCAAAATGCGCCTACAACGCCGGAAAGAAAATGTGGTCACAGTATGAATACTGCTGGAAAGAACCGCACAGCAGCGCAAGGCGCGTGAAGCTGATCGAGGTGATGCTCCCGCCGAACGCGCCGAAAGAATATGCCGATCCGCAAACACTTTGGAACGCTGTCGATGCTGCCGAGAAATCCTCGTCAGCGCAGACGGCACGGACGATCATTCTGGCTCTGCCGAAAGAACTGACCTATGAACAGAATCTCGACCTAATTCATGACTACTGTCAGAAGCAGTTTGTTGACAAGGGTATGTG
>CAVAJA010000348.1:0-6636 GCA_963588615.1 Lachnospiraceae bacterium
GTGTTACCTTGCAGCCAATCGGCATTCCCTCACGAATCTTGAAGTTAGCGATAGACTTCTTCGCTCTTGTGTAAACAGGATGCTGACCGGTAATGGTCTCCAGATCCTTTGCTGCGGTCTCCAGAAGTTTCTCATTCTCCTTTGCTTCACCGACAGCCATGTTGACAACGATCTTGTCCAGCTTCGGGATCTGCATCGGATTCGTATAGCCGAACTTCTTAACCAAAGCTTCACGAATCTCAGTATTGTATTGCTCTTTCAGTCTGCTGCTCATCGATTCTCCTCCTTTCTTCCTTATTTGATTTCCTTGCCGGTCTTCTTTGCCACGCGGACCTTCTTGCCATCTACGACCTTAATGCCGACTCTGGTAGCTTTTCCGTCAACAACCAGCATAACGTTGGAGATATCGAGAGCTGCTTCCTTCTCTGTGATGCCGCCTTCCTGGTTCTGAGCAGAAGGCTTGTTGTGCTTGGTTACCTTATTCACGCCCTCAACAACCACCTTGTGGTTCTCGCGGTCGATCGCAGTAACCTTTCCCTCCTTGCCGAGGTCCTTGCCGGCAATCACCTTCACGGTATCGCCAATCTTGATCTTACTTGCTGCCATCTCAATCCTCCTTACAGAACTTCCGGTGCAAGGGACAGAATCTTCATGAACTGCTTATCACGAAGCTCTCTTGCTACGGGTCCGAAAATACGAGTTCCGGTAGGTGTCTGATCATCCTTGATGATAACAGCTGCGTTCTCATCGAAACGGATGTAGGATCCGTCTTTTCTGCGTGTCTCGCGTACGGTGCGAACGACAACAGCCTTTACGACATCACCCTTCTTAACCATACCGCCGGGAGCTGCTTCTTTAACGGTTGCCACGATAGTGTCGCCAATTCTGGCATATCTTCTGGTAGAGCCGCCGCACACACGGATGCAGAGAAGCTCTCTGGCACCGGTGTTATCGGCAACCTTCAGTCTTGTTTCCTGCTGAATCATGTCTTCGTCCTTTCTGACTCTGAATGGCCTATGATCAGGCGATTATCTAGCCTTCTCAACGATCGATACAACTCTCCATCTCTTCGTCTTGGACAGCGGTCTGGTCTCCATAACCTTAACGGTATCGCCTACGCCGCACTCGTTGTTCTCATCGTGTGCCTTCAGTGTATAGGTCTTTTTAACGATCTTTCCGATTACCGGATGCTTCACATGGTTCTCAATAGCAACCGTGATGGTCTTGTCCATCTTGTCGCTGACAACCTTACCGATACGGACTTTTCTAAGATTTCTTTCCACGGTATTTACTCCTTTCCGGTAATGGCTTAGTTCGCAGCCTTAGCAGTGATCACAGTCTGAATTCTTGCAATATTCTTGCGAACCTCAGTGATTCTTGCTGTGTTCTGCAGCTGGTTGGTTGCGTTCTGGAATCTGAGGTTGAAGAGCTCTCTCTTTGCAGACTCAAGATCCGCCTTCAGCTCATCGATGTTCTTATCCTGCAGTTCCTTCATGTATTCAGTAGACTTCATTCTGCACCGCCTTCCAGATCTGCCTTGCAGACAATCTTCGTCTTTACAGGAAGCTTTGTTCCTGCAAGGCGAAGAGCCTCTCTTGCAGTTTCTTCGGGTACTCCGGAGATTTCAAATAAAACTCTGCCGGGTTTTACAACTGCTACCCAGTATTCAACAGAACCTTTTCCGGATCCCATTCGAACACCCAGGGGCTTGCCGGTTACAGGCTTGTCAGGGAAAATCTTGATCCAAACCTGTCCGCCACGCTTGATATAACGTGTCAGAGCGACACGGGCTGCTTCAATCTGATTGGAGCGAATCCACTTAGCCTCTGTAGCAACCAGACCATATTCACCATATGCAAGGGTGTTGCCACGAGTAGCCTTGCCGCGGCGGTCTCCGCGGAATACAGCACGATACTTAACTCTCTTCGGCATTAACATTAGTTGTCACCTCCCTTGGATTCAGCAGAGGCAGCGACTGCCTGCTCATTCTTCTTCTGAGGAAGAATCTCGCCCTTGTAGATCCAGACCTTAACGCCTACCTTGCCATAGGTTGTATCTGCCTCTGCAAAGCCGTAATCAATATCTGCACGGAGGGTCTGAAGCGGAATCGTTCCGTCAGAGTAGGTCTCTGTGCGTGCGATATCTGCACCGCCGAGACGGCCTGCGCAGGATGCCTTCACGCCAAGCGCACCGGTCTTCATGGTACGGTTCATAGCAGACTTCATAGCTCTGCGGAAAGACACACGATTTTCCAGCTGCTGAGCAATATTCTCAGCTACCAGCTGTGCATCCTTGTCAGGTCTCTTGATCTCCTTGATCTCCAGAACAACCTTGTCAGCAGTCAGCTTCTGAAGCTGCTTCTTGGTGTTCTCGATTTCTGCGCCGCCCTTACCGATCACAACGCCGGGCTTTGCAGAATAAACGGTAACTTTCACCCTTCCGGATGCTCTCTCAATCTCAATCTTGGAGATGCCTGCCTGCTCAAGCTTCTTCTTCAGAAACTCTCTGATCTTATGATCCTCTACCAGCATGTCAGAGAAGTTCTTATCATCAGCATACCATCTGGAATCCCAGTCCTTGATGATGCCGACTCTCATGCCATGAGGATTAACTTTCTGTCCCATATGGACTCCTTTCCATCACCTGAATTACTTGGTTTATTCTGCGTCAGCCTTCTTCTCATCGAGTGTGATATACAGATGGCTCATTCTCTTAAAGATGCGATATGCTCTGCCCTGTGCACGAGGCTGAATTCTCTTCATAATCGGTCCGTTGGAAGCACTGCACTCAGCAATATAGAGATCTGCTGCATTCATGCCCAGGTTGTTCTCTGCATTCGCAATTGCAGACTTGAGTAATTTCAGGATTACGCCCGAAGCATATCTGGGGCTGTATTCCAGGATTCCGATTGCCGTCGTAACGTCCTTACCTCTGATGGCATCCATTACGAAGCAGGCCTTCTGAACCGGAATTCTTGCATTCGTGAGCTTTGCATGAGGTCTTGTATCCTTGACCGCATTTCTGGCTCTCTTAACTTGTGTTCTATGTCCGTTAGCCATAGATCTGAACTCCTTTCAATGTATCAGGCAGAGATTATCTTCTGCCCGAGCTGCCTTCCTTGTTGTTTCCGTTGTGACCACGGTAGGTCCTGGTCATAACAAACTCACCAAGCTTGTGTCCGACCATGTCCTCTGTGATGTAAACCGGAACATGCTTTCTGCCATCATGAACGGCAATGGTGTGTCCAACAAAGGACGGGAAAATTGTGGAACGGCGAGACCAGGTCTTGATGACCTGCTTGTCACCGGCTGCGTTCATTGCGTCTACCTTTTTCAGAAGACTTGCATCTGCGAAAGGTCCTTTTTTCAGTGATCTAGCCATTTCGTACCTCCTTATCTAAGTCCCTTTCCGTTTCTTCTTCTTACAATAAGCTTGTCAGAAGACTTCTTCTTGCGAGTCTTGTAACCCAGAGCAGGCTTGCCCCAAGGGGTTACAGGGCCGGGACGTCCGACAGGTGCCTTTCCTTCACCACCGCCGTGAGGGTGATCATTGGGGTTCATAACGGAACCGCGGACATGAGGACGAATGCCCATGTGACGAATGCGTCCAGCCTTGCCGTAATGGATCAGGTTGTGGTCTGCGTTTCCTACAACGCCGATCGTCGCGCAGCAGTTAAGAGAAACCATCCTCATCTCACCGGAAGGGAGACGAAGTGTTGCATAGCCGTTTTCTTTTGCCATAAGCTGTGCAGATGCGCCGGCTGTTCTGGCCATCTGGCCGCCCTTGCCTGCATAAAGCTCAACATTGTGTACCAGAGTACCTACCGGAATCTCGGACAGAGGCAGGCAGTTGCCGACACGAATCTCAGCCTTTGCTCCGTTCATGACCTTCATGCCATCCGTCAGGCCCTGAGGTGCCAGGATGTAACTCTTCTCACCATCTGCATAGCAGATCAGTGCGATGTTTGCCGTGCGGTTCGGATCATACTCGATTCCAATAACAGTTGCCGGAACGTCATCCTTCAGTCTCCGGAAGTCGATGTTTCTGTATTTCTGTCTGTTTCCGCCGCCTCTGTGACGAACCGTGATCTTACCCTGATTGTTTCTTCCGGCATTCTTACGCTTGGAAACGATCAAGCTCTTCTCAGGTGTTGTCTTGGTCACTTCAGCGAAATCGGAGCCGGACATGTTGCGTCTGGACGGGGTATAAGCGGTATACTTTCTAATTCCCATTTGATAACTCCTTCTTTCTAGTTAAATGCACCGCGCCCTGAGCAATGTGTGCCATGGGACGGCCTGTCTGCTCGGGGACTTTTCCGGAACAAATTAAAGTCCGGTGAAGAATTCAATGTCCTTGCTGTCTGCAGTAAGAGCAACCACTGCCTTCTTGCCCTTTGCAGTCTTGCCAACAACCATACCTCTTCTCTTGGTCTTGGCTCTGCAGGAAATGGTATTGACCTTCTCAACCTTGACGCCGTCGAAAAGCTTTTCAACAGCTTCCTTGATCTGAATCTTGTTTGCTTCGGGATGTACATAGAATGTGTACTTCTTCTCAGCAGTAAGGCCCATGCTCTTCTCAGTAAGAACAGGCTTCAAAATGACATCATAATATCCAAGTGCTGCCATTATGCGTACACCTCCTCAATCTTAGCCACAGCATCCTTTGTCAGGATCACTGTCTGTGCATTCATCAGATCGTAAACATTAATGGTGTTCACGGTAGATGTCTTAGCAGTAGGAACATTTCCGGATGCGCGAAGCACATTCGCATCATCCGCAGCCAGAACAACCAGAGACTTGCCGGCTGCCTTGAGGTTCTCCATCACCTTGATGAAGTTCTTTGTCTTCGGTTCCTCGAAGCTGAACTCATCGACAACGATGATCTTTCCGCCTGCCAGGCGATCGGACAGAGCAGATTTCAGAGCAGTTCTCTTTTCCTTTTTGTTGAGCTTAAAGGAATAATCTCTCGGTACCGGAGCGAAAACAACGCCGCCGTGTCTCCACTGAGGAGAGCGGGTTGAACCCTGTCTTGCATGACCGGTTCCCTTCTGTCTCCAGGGCTTTGCGGTGCTTCCGGAAACCTCAGAACGAGTCTTAGCCTTCTGAGTTCCCTGGCGGTTGTTTGCCAGCTGCTGAACAACTGCAAGATGCAGCAGATTCTCGTTGGGTTCAATTCCAAAGATTGCATCGGAAAGGTCGATCTTTCCGATCTCTTTTCCTTCCATATTGAAAACAGATACGTTAGCCATTTCTGAATGGTCCTCCTTTCATTCGGGCAGCCGTTTAAACTTCCGCCTTCGTTGTCTCCTTGATCGTGACAAGGCCCTTCTTAGGTCCGGGAACCGCACCCTTTACCAGAATGATGTTCTTTTCAGGATCAATCTTGACAATTTCAAGGTTTCTGACAGTTACCTGAACGTTTCCTACGTGGCCAGGCATTACTTTGCCAGGGAACACACGGCTAGGAGTAGAAGAAGTACCGTTGGAACCTGCATGACGGTGGAACTTGGAACCATGTCCCATGGGTCCTCTGTGCTGGCCCTTCTGAATAGCAGAACGGAAGCCCTTTCCCTTGCTGGTTGCAGTCACGTCAATGTGATCGCCTTCTGCAAAGATATCTGCCTTGATCTCTGCACCCAGCGTATAGTCTGATGCGTTCTCAAAGCGGAACTCGCGGACAAACTTCTTGCTGGAAACGCCGGCCTTCTCAAAGTGACCTTTCTCAGCTTTGTTAACGCCATGGCGGTGAGCAACCTCAACCTTGCCGCTCTTGTCAACGCTCTTTGCACGATCTACAGCGTCCACATAACCAACCTGAACTGCCTCGTAGCCATCGTTGTCTGCCGTCTTGATCTGGGTCACAACGTTCGGTCCCGCTTCCAGAACCGTCACAGGAACCAGAGTGCCGTCCTCTGCGAAGATCTGTGTCATGCCGACCTTCGTCGCAAGTATTGCTTTTTTCATATTTCTTACCTCTTTCTGCCGCGTCGCGGCGTTGTAACACCATTTTCAGGTGTTAATCCCTACAGCGGACATCGGACCGGGCGGAAGGTGTGACTTCACATTCAAGAGGCCTGGGTCTGCTGTCTGACCTGCGGTGACCTGAACCGCTGTCTCTCGTGCCCTTTCTTTTCCCGATCGCCAGCTCACAGGTTCCGGCAGATACGGGGATGTCATACTAAGTAGAGGTTTATGGTTACGCCCGGTCGTCCTTCCTGCAATGAATCGCTTTCTTTTTGCTGCCGCGAATCATCCATTCTTCAACGCTTTCAAATGGCGCAACTTCCATGATTATCATTGCCGTCTTTCCGGCTGTCCTGCACCCGCAGTTTACTTTGTCACCATCTTGACGTTGATGTAAACACCTGCAGGCATCTCCAAGCGCTGAAGAGCATCTACAGTCTTCTGTGTAGGAGTAATGACATCGATCAGTCTCTTATGTGTTCTCTGCTCGAACTGCTCGCGGCTGTCCTTATACTTATGAACAGCACGAAGAATGGTAACAACCTCTTTCTTCGTAGGAAGCGGAACCGGGCCGCTTACTCGAGAGCCGCTCTTTTTTACAGTCTCGATGATCTTACGTGCAGATGCATCAATAAGCTCATGATCATATGCCTTCAATGTGATTCTCATTACC
>CAVAJA010000349.1:0-6544 GCA_963588615.1 Lachnospiraceae bacterium
CAAGGGACTTCGTCCCGTGCTCCCCGTGCAACCCAGTACAATCTGGTGCAACTCAACACCCAAATCCACCACTATCCGGCAACTCTGTGCAGTTATGTTACACCCCATCTCATCCAGTATGGGGGTAAGCAATGGGGTACGGCAACCGCAGGACAAGTTTGAAAAGTTCGCATTCGTTCCCAAAAAGTGCGACTGTCGCAAAAGACAGTCCCCAATTTTTACGGGGTGCGCCCGGCAGGGCAACAACTCGGTAGTGAAAGTCCACTATGCACTCAGCAGCAGGAAGCGTGAGCCGAAGGCAAGGGTATCTGCCGTAAGGCGGAATCTGAAGAGAGCCGGATGTCGGAACGAGAAACTTCTGCAGGCAAACTCCCGAACCGACGACCAGGAACCACATAGTAGGCCGCACAGGAACGGACGAGTGTGCCAAAAACACAAAGTCCGATGCTGCCCCAATCCCACTCTAGCTTCAGCCCTTGATACACGATGATAAAATGCACTTTCAATTCGCTTTTCGTCCAAATAACCCACGTATTTCGCCTCGTCCACAGGTTCTTCAGGAATTTTGTAGCCATTTTGTAGCCAGTCATTTTTGCGCGTTTCGCACCTGCAAGCCCCTTGCAACAATTCTTTTTGAATAATGCACGGCTTGTCTTCAACATTATTTCTGCCTGCTGACATCTGGAATTGTCCCCCTGATTCACCTCATCATGCCGGTTTTCCACACAAACAGGAGGTAACTGTACGCTATCTCCTGTTGCGTTTGCTGTGCATTTTCCGGCGAATGTGTCGGTTTAGAGCCTCGATTTTGGGGTGGTCGAACCATTTGAACTTGAAGTCGTTTTTTGCTGATTTTCAGTCCTGGAAGCCTTGATTTTACTGGGTTTCAAAATCCTAAACCTTTATTTTTCTGCATCTATACCTTCAGGAGAATACAATTACCATAACACGTGCGTTCATCCATGCACATATTTACAGATGATTATCTTCGTGTATACTGTAAAACATCTGAACACTTTCTTCCTGAGAAATGGGACCCGCAATTTGCATAAGCATGCTGCCATCTTGCCATATTTCGTAGGTTTCGTCACTGCTTGATACAACGTAAATGTTTGTGCCATTTCCAATTGTCTTCGGATGCCGTTTTTTTCTTTCATTGATATGTTTGCCTCATCGCCGGAGCAAGCATTTTGCTTTGCTACCATGATGGTATGAGGCGGTTACGCTCAGTTCTCGGTATGACGGGAACTGAGCTTTTATTACAGTTTCAAGATACGGGATCATGAGGCGGTTACGATGATGGATGGCATGAAGTCGAAAATACAAGCAATACCGGACTGATGATCACCCTTCCCCCAACGCTTCCGTTTGCGCCTTCCACAGCGTGGCATACGCTCCGCCTTGCGCCAGCAGTTCATGGTGTGTTCCCTGCTGTACAATGCGGCCATGTTCCAGCACAACAATCCGATCTGCCAACGATACAGCACCCAAGCGATGGGTGACGAGAATGCCAGTTTTGCCTTGCAACTCCCGGCGGAAAGCATCAATCATGCTCTTTTCTTTCAGCGGATCAATGGCGGATGTTGCCTCATCCAGCACAAGAAAATCACTATCTTTGTAGAAGCCTCTAGCACAGGACAGCTGTTGCCATTGTCCGCCGGAAAGATCACGTCCGCCGAATTCTTTACCCAGCATGATGTTTGGTGACACCTGAACATCAGCAAGAAAAGCACGGCCTTTCTGCGCAATTTTCGTATCATCTGCGTGGCTGAAATCGCCGATGGCAATGTTGTCCCATACCGTCATCTTATAGCGTGCAAAGTTCTGCGAAACAACGGATTGCGTTTGATGAAGCGTTTTCTCCGAAAATACTGAAATGTCCTGATCGTCATAAAGAACAGTACCGCCAGTTGGCAGGAACAGGCCGAGAATGAGATTTGTCAAGGTTGTCTTTCCTGCACCGTTTTCACCGACAATGGCAATGATTTCGCCCTTTTTGATGGTCAGATTGATATCGGACAGGGCATCACTGTTCTGTTTGGGATAGCGGAAAGAAACATGGTCGAGCCGAATTTCACGCTGAAAGGAGATCGGTGCCCCCGATGTAGAACGTTCGGAGACAGCGATATAGTCAAAGAACGGCTGAATCATCTTGTGATACTGTCCCTCATACCCGATATTGGATACGAGGGAACTGAGTGCAGACACGATCGAAGCATACGCGGCAATCGCGGCGGCGCAAGCGGCGTAGTCAATTTTCCCGAAGAACAGGAGAATCACCGCAACCACATAGCCGCCAAAGGATCCGATGAAATCAACCGGCACCAACAGCAACTGAAGAATCAACAGTTTTGTTGCTTTTTTTTGCTCCATGGCATCATGCTGATCCCGGCTTTCACACCATTTCTTCAGCAGCAGTTCAGATGCATAGGTAATGCGGCTCTCTTTGCAGGCCACCTCATCAATCAAACCTTTGATGTATTCACTTTCTTCTTTTTTACATTGTTCGACAGCCGCATAGTAGCGTTTCCACAGCTTTGCCTGATAGAGCAAATTCAGGCACGGCGGAATCATAGAGAACGGCAGAAGCAACAGAAACCACGCATCAAAGGAAGAGACATACAGTGTGACCAGCAGCGCCTGCACGACGGTCGCTGCGATGCTGATCCATATTTCAACGTATCGGAATAGATTCTGCTTCGCGCCGTCTGCTAAACGAATCATGGTCGCGGCAGTTGCATCCTCATAGGCTTCATTGGATATTTTGTCGCTTTTCTTGAACAGTCTTGCCCGAATTTTCTGCTCGAATTCGATAATTAGCTGAAATTGCACTCGATAGCGCGTAAAGTAAACGGAATGTGCGGCCGACAGCACCAAAAGAGCACCATACAGGAGCACTGTTCCGAGCATCTCACTGCTGTTTCCGCCAGCAAGCAACGATACAATTCGCCCTGTCGCCCAAATACTGCAAACAGATAAGACGCAGGTAAAGATATTCCAGAAAATCATCTCTACAAAGCTACCGGGTGCCATCTGAAAAATTTGGCGGAATGCTTGCCATTTACTTTGCTTCATTATAAAGACCTCGCTGTGCTTCAAACAATTCCCGATAGTAGGCGCAGACAGCCATCAGCGCATCGTGCGTATCCATCGCCACTAGACGATGATTTTGAAGAACGAGAATTTGATCTGCTGACTTAACTGCACCCAATCGATGGGAGATAAACAACGTTGTTTTCGAAGCAAGCATTTCCTCATAGACATGATAGAACGCCATTTCCGACACAGGATCCAGCGCGGCGTTTGGTTCATCCAGCACTGCAACCGGCGCAGGAGAAAGAACAACGCGTGCGACAGTCAGCTTTTGCCATTCGCCGCCGGATAAGTCAGCACTTTTCTGTTTCAGAAAACCAAGGTCAATGTCCAAGCCGCCTTCTTCACGGCAAATGGGTGCATCAAAACGGAGTGCATCCAATGCACCGTGAATTGCATCAGCACATTGTTCAGCTAACGAAGCCAGGGAAACATTTTCACGAACAGAAATTGGGTAGCGGTAAAAATCCTGAAAAACGGCCGCGAAAAGCTTACGTTTTTCCTCTGCATTCATGGTTGATACATCTTTTCCGCCAACCATAATGCGCCCGCTTGTCGGCTGATACAGTCCTAAAAGAAGTTTGACCAGCGTTGTTTTTCCGCTGCCATTTTCACCAACCAACGCGTAGTGCATGCCGGGCTTCAGTGTGAAGCAAAGATCCTCCAGCACAGCAACAGACGCGCCGGGATAAGAAAAGTCGACGTGCTGAAATTCGACGCCCTTAGACAAGTCGATCGTACCAGCAGACTTTTCTTCGTTCTCTTCCTGCAAGTTCAAAAGAGAGAAGAGGCTTGTCAGCCGTTCAAAGCTGTTCGTGTAATCAAAGACAGCGCTGTACAGTTGCTTTGCAACTCTGCGCAGACTGCTGATGGCCGTAAATGCCGCAATGAAGGTGCCTGCAGAAATTCTTCTGCTCTGCATCGACGCAATCAGCAGAAGAATTGCCGCCATGCTGTATACAGCCGAAAAGAGCGTTGTCCAACACTCTGAAACAAGTCTCTTCTTCCCTAATGTACAATTCTTCTCGATAGCCTCGGCACAATCTTTGTGATATCGGCTTTTGATTTCCTCATCGTAGTGGAAAATCTTGCGTTCTTTGGCGTATTCCCGCTGAAGCAACAATGAGGACAGATAGTTCGCATGACGCATATTCTGGATGTACTTTCCCCAGAAGTTTCTGGAATCTGCCGCCGCATGCTTGTTTACCCAAATGCCAAGCGTCAACAGTACAGCAACAACGATTGCAGTCCTCGCATCAATGGAAATCAGCACGGCAAAGGACGCAATTAGCTGAACGATGCTCTTCATGCCGGTTTGCATTGCTGTAAAGAACGTGCTATCTGCTTCAGATGCTTTTTCAGCTTGCTCATACAGTTCATGAAAGGTCTGTGTTTCCGTTATGTGGTAGGCAATCCGATTGCATTTTGCAATTCTTTGCTCATCCAGCCGTTTTGCAACGATCATATTACGTCGGACGGTACCATAGCGGCACCCGGCTGCCAGCAGAGAATTCAGCAGCATCAAGGCAACAAATTGCACCATTGCAAGGAGAAAGCTCTGCAATGCACCACCCGATAGGCCTAGCATGGCCGCATCTAGCAGACGTTGCTCAACTACAATTTGCACAGCAGGGATACCGCCCATGACGAGGCAGGCAAGCATCAGCGTATATAGTAACCCCATGGGATAGTATTGCCGGATGTAGGCACGTTTGCGCATAGGTCAGCTCCGTTCGTTAGTAGCGATAGGGGGAGGAAAGAGCCTCTAAAGAACCGCAACGGTGTTTTCCGGTCAGGATATAATTTCTAATGCATCCTCCTAAGCAATCTGGGCTTAGTGAACATCCCTTACATTTTTCATCTTGTAAGAAATCTGCATAGCGATACCATGCCAGAACGCGATTTGTATCCCATTCGGCATCACCATCTTCATTTAATGTCCCCATTTTTGCGGCTTCAAAGGAGATGTCGTTTACACATTTCCACAAAGACAAGTCTGGTAAAATGTGAATGACATTTGTATCACCACATGCCTCACATGAAAGATGTGTACGTTTATTTTTGTAAATTTGGAATTCCATGCGTTGACCTAATGCATTGAACAAATCTAATTCATCATAATGATTGCTGTTCGCTTGGTGATATTCGCGTGTTTCGTAAACAGGTCTAAACAATAAAGAAATATATTTTCGAATGCCTGGATCAAAATGACGAAGGGTTTCCTCGACACCATCGATTGAGGTGTTGTTCAAATTAAAACGTATCAATACTCTTAAGCCAGTATTTGCAGCAACATAGCTGGCTGCAAATTTAATTTTATCAATAAGTAAATCAAAGCTAGGTTCACCACTTTTGAAAATGCGCGTTTTGTCATGCTGAGACTTTGCTCCATCAATTGTAATCTGTATTAAGTTGCAGTTCACGCGGAGCAAAGATTGCATTACTGATTCATTGAGAAGCGATCCGTTAGTTACAATAGAGGATTTCACTGAAAAGCCAACTTCATCGGAAAGTTCTCGCACATGCTGGGTGAATGATTCAATTTCTTGTCTTTTGAGCAAAGGCTCTCCTCCAAAAAAATTCAAATACACGTGGCGAAAGCGAGGGGCCTGTTTTCTGATATAGTTTTCAACAGCTCGAAAATAGTCAGGAACTTCTTTCCTTATCATATGAGCACTTGGCTTTTCAAAACAATATGGACAATCAAAATTACAAGCCATTGTAGGCAACATAATGATTCCTAATGCAGATGCATTGAAAAATTTCTTGTTATAGGCATATTTCAAGGCACTCACTTCATCGAGAGCCTCATCTACAAGGAAGCCATTATCTATAAGGATACGCATAGTAACATCATCTGAACCGTTTGTAATGACTTTTTCTAAGTAGTTTTTATCATCTATCGCAATTCTTGCCTTTGTCATGGAGTTGTAAATTTCAAAACCACCTTCAGGGCAATGAAGCAGGTTATTGTAAATACTACATTTAAGCATTTGCCTTACCTAGCCTTTCTTGCATTACATAGAGCTTACCAATACACCAAAACTACATTTTATATTGCTTGCAAGTAAGTGTTAATCATATTTGCAAGCATCGGGATCTGTACACTGACAAGCATCAAGGCATGCATAGCATTCATTGATAGACGACGGAGCAACCATCTCTTTAAGAGTTTCAAATGCAACGTTAATAACTTTTATGCTTCGAATCCTCCTTTCTTTAATTTATCTATGTGCACCAATATATGTTCCAGTATATTGGTAAGCCTTGGACTATAAGGTGTAATATCAGAAACGAGCCTTTACAGTAGTATTCTATCATGATTGGCGTAAAGTGTCAAGTAATAAATAATTTTATAGAAAAGATTACAAAAAAGTGAGGCAAAAGAATTAGAGCGTTCAATATTGAAACGGACTCGCTTCTATAATCCGTCGATCGGTTTGCTGCTGTG
>CAVAJA010000350.1:0-6513 GCA_963588615.1 Lachnospiraceae bacterium
CTCATGACGTTCTCCTTCCACCGTGTATACGACATTTCCGGCTTCCATCTTTATTCCGATAGCTTACCATCCAACAGCAGGTCAATATTTTCCGCCACTTCATCCAGTAAAATCACTCTATTTTCATTGACAATATGTCGAATTTCATACATTGCCGGCCCACTGTATCCTGCTCTTTGCAGCAGATCCATCAATTGTCCCCATTTATTAACTCCTTTTCCCGGCACCTCATGTCTTTCATCAATAAAATCATAATCCGAAATATGCAGTGAAACCGGACAATATCCCGCATTGATCATCTCCGTCAGGAAATGAATATTATCTTCCCGGAGTGAATGATTTGTGTCGAAAATAAACGCAGCTCCTGCTGCATCCAGCAATTCCAACATTTCTTCTGACGTATTCCCAAGGCACGTCCTCGGAAGATTCTCTAATGCCAGCTCTACTCCCTGTTCTTTCGCATACTCATTCAACACGCGAAGATTATTTTTAGCTGCCGCTATACGTAAAGAACGTTCTTCCCCAGGAATGGGTTCAAAGCTTGGATGGATAACAGCGATTTTTCCACCGAGCAGTGCACACGCATGGACTAACAGCATGTCATCCTTCAATGCATCCTCTATCGCTAATCCATGAAGTGATGCCGTCTTCAGATTTGACAGATCCCAGATTTCCGAAAACGGTAAGTGCAGACTCCACACTCTCAATCCGGCATTTTCAATTCTGCTTCGACATTCCGATATTCCTTTTTCCGTATGCAGCGCAAAGCGTTTAAAATAATCATCGTGGCTGAATGAAAGTTCCACTGCCCTGAAGCCAGAGCTGTAAACATCTTTCAATACGCCTTCTTCCAATCCGTGTGCGACTTTCTCCTGATCTGTAAAAAAACTTAAGGATATTCCCTTCTCCCAGTTGTATTTTCTCATCGTATTTATCCCCTGAATCAGTCAGCCCCTGCAAGAAACTTTCCTGCAGGGGCCATGTCACGTGATGCACTTTATTTGTTCACCGAGTCCAGTTGGCCCTCAATGATGTATCTCTGCAAGGAAATATACAGTAAAATTACCGGCAACAGTGCGACAGCACATTCTGCACATGCCAATGGTGTATTCTGCACGGATCCTGCTGCCACATAGAAAGCTTTTCTAACCACGAGAATAACCGTCGATTTCCCAGTGTTGGTCAGCAAGTAAGATGGCATCGCATAATTGTTCCATGTCCCAACTGCAATCATGATGATTCGCGTCACTGTAATTGCTTTCATTTGCGGAAAAATCACGCTTGCGAAGGTTCGTAAAATGCCTGCCCCGTCAATAGCTGCCGCCTCATCCAGCTCTTTTGGAATGGTTACAATGAACGATGTGTAAAAGAACATCGTACTGGCCATTCCCATCGCTGCCGTCTGCAAAGATAATGCCCATATTTTATTGACCATTCCGAACTTAACCATCAAAGAATAAGTTCCAACCAAAAGCGACAACGTAGGGATCATCATCACAGACATATTGAATGTGCGCAATACACTGGCGACTTTCCCTCCCGCACGGGCTAATCCATAAGATGCAATTCCTCCTAAAATAACCTCGATTGCCACTACTTCGATCACATAAATTACTGAATTCCACATAGATTTCCAAAGACTGCTGTTGGTAAAGGCCTCTATGTAGTTTTCAAAAGTAACAAGTGACGGCCAATACAATCTTGGTGTCAAATCAGTCAGATAGCGAAGTGACAAATTTATCAGTACATAAATCGGCAGCAAATACAGCAGTATCAGAAATATTGATATTACATAATCAATTGCCTGTCCGCCCCTTTTATTGGTATTAATAATATTGGCCGGCATTTTCACCTTGTCGTTTTTCATCAGTATTCCACCTCCCTGCTCTTCAAGAAGTGATTGATCGGAACTGTCACAAGGAAAATTATGACAAACAATGCAATACCAACTGCCGCAGAATACCCTGCTTTTTCATCGTTGAAATAGAGCAGTGAAACATAGTAGGAAAGCGATAAGGATTTTCGATTGGGTCCCCCATTCGTCAATGTCACTATGATGTCATACAGTTTCAATCCTCCGATCAAATTGGTGATCACTGCCGTTGTTACCGCCGGAATCAACAGCGGAAGCTCTATCTTGCGAAAAATCTGCCACTTTGTTGCTCCGTCTAAAAGTGCAGATTCCTTATACATTGCCGGAATATTTTGCAATCCGGCAAGATATATCAACATGCAAAAGCCCATCGCCTGCCAGCTGTTGATCAAAGTAATAATTGCAACTGCTCTGGGGCCCGTCTTCATCCAATAAATATCTGCAATCCCTACGAGATTCAACAGGTTGTTTAATACCCCATTATCAAAGCTGAAAATATAATATTGCAGTGCTCCCATAATTACACCGGGAATCATGATCGGCATATATAGGATTAAACGTACCAGATTTCTTCCTTTAAACTTACGATTTACAAATATAGCTGCAGCCATACCGGCTATATTCTGTAAAAATGTGCTCCCGAATCCATATACAAATGTATTTAGCGTCGAAATCCCAAATGTGGAATCTGCAAATATATCCTTATAGTTTCTTAGTCCCACAAACCGCATGTGCTGTGAGTATCCATTCCACTTATACAGTGAAACACGAAGCGCATTTCCCAGAGGCACAATCAGAAACATAAAAATCAACAGGAATGCCGGTATGCCCAGTGCCAACAGTTTTGCTCGCTTCCTCTTTTGCCTCATATCTTTTACCTTCCGCCATACCCTTTTTAAAAAAGGGCGCCGTGTAACAGACGCCCTCTTTGATGCTGCTATTTTATTCCAGACCAATGATTGACTTACTCTTCCTGTGCCGCTTCGTATAAGTCTTCATAATTCTCTTTCAGATAAGCAATAATCTCATCCTTGCTTTCCTCTGACTGATCTTCATAAAAGTTTCCTGCTGCCACAGCAAAGATCGACCACATTCCAGACGGCATATACTTGCGATCCCAAAGATTATCATAGAATACATCCGGATAATGGCTCTCCATCTCTTCCATCATCTCCATTCCGTAGGACTTCGTTGTTTCACAAGGAAGAGTTGCAATTTCACCAGCTGCAGCATTGATCGGATCAGCGTTCTCTGCGATATAGCTCAAAAGAGCCTTTGCTGCATCCATATGCTTTGTACCATTCCAAATACCAAAGGAAGCACCTTCGCCGATTCCTACAAATCTGGCTCCGCCCTCCTGACTCGTACAGATCGGAATCATGGCCATCGTCACATCCGGATTAAGTGCCGTAACTGCTGCCTGAAAAGAAGTTCCGATTCCAACAACAAAGGCACATTCATTCTTCGCTGCACGTTCAATAACATCTGCCTGCTTGATTGTTCCAGCATCTTCATAGAGGTAACCATTGTCAAACCATGTCTGGAGGTAATCCAAAATCGTTCTATAATCCTCCCAATCCCATGTGCCGTTCAACATAGCCTCATTGTCATCATATACAGCGCCCTCATAACTCAGCCATGATCCATCGCAATTGGCTAAAGCACCTGCAGACGTAAAATAGTTTGCAATAGGAGTATAGCCGGCCGCCTTGATCTTATCACATGCCTCATTGAAGTCGTCCCAGGTTTCAATTTCCCACGGGTCAACCCCAGCCGCTTCACAAACATTCATATTAACGGCAGTTCCCAAACAGGAACCTGTTGTCATCAATGTGTAGATTTTTCCGTCTGTATCCTGGATCACTCCCAGTGCAGCCTTGGAAAGATCTCCTGCCCAAGTTTCGCCGGACAAATCCGTCAAATACTCTTTATATCGAATCAAGGACCAGCCGTGTGTCTCAAATATATCCGGAAGGTCATTCGAGGCCATTCGAGTCTTCATCGTGCTCTCATAGTCATCGCCGTATTCATCCAATGTAATCTTTACGCCCGTCTCTGCCTCAAACCCGCTTAAAACTTCTTTATAAGCTGCAAGAATATCCCCGGACAAATAGGTTGCAACTTCCAGTTCTTCCCCCGTAAGATCCACAGACGCCTCTGTTTCCGTTCCAGAAGCTGCCGTATCTTCCGCGGTCTCTTCCGCTGCAGCAGTTTCTTCCTGTTCGGATGACGCTGTCTCCTCTGATGTGGAGCCGCATCCGGCCAGCATCCCAGCCAGTAATGTGACGCTCATAATTGTGCATAACAGCTTCTTTTTCATGTAACCCTCCTATAAAAATTGATTCCTGCTCATATTGAAAATAAGCAATTATCAAATGCTACCTTAATTCCCTTTTTTTCCTCAATTGCACATATCTTCTCATGTGTGAAGTCCCCAAAATGAGCAAAATGATTCACGACGAATATAGTCCTGTCATCTGCACTTCCCGATGCTTTTAATCGTGCAATTACCCTATCAACCGCATCGAACCCCATATGGCCCTTTTCCCAGTTTCTGTTCAACGCTGTACAATCCAGGCTCACAAAATCGAAATATTTCCCATCCAATAATGACCAGTACTCATCCGGAAAAAAACCTGTATCATGTGCATATAAAATTCGTTTTCCATCTTTTTCGATGATATAGTTCAGGCTTTGTTCCGGATAGTTGTGATCCGCAGGCAGTGCCTGTACCAGGTATTCCTTCGATGCAACAAAGCAATCTCCAGGATAGACTGTATGAAATGTCACATACTCATCAATTCCATGAAATGACGCTGCTGTCTGCATATAGATGGCTCTCACCGTATCATTCCCATACACATCTAATTTGCCATCCGCATGTTCCGCATAGTCAGGCATTCTCATGCAGATATCTGCTGCCCATAAATGATCATGGTGACTGTGTGTAATTAACAATGCCTTTATTTCTGACAGTTTTAAGCCGTATTGCAGGACGTGATAATTGGTGTCTGGAGGAAAATCAATCAGCAGAGATTTGTCAATCTTTGTTTGACTCCTCGTCCGTATGTTCTTTCCTCCAAGTTTTCTTGCTGTTTGGCATGCCCGGCACTCACAGTACAGAGCTGGCCAACCTTCCGAAGCCGATGTTCCATAGTATCGTATTTGCATAGCAACTCATCATCCGTTATTGGACCGCATATCTTTACATATTGTTAACATCATATTTTTATTTAACGTAATTCTTACATGGACATTATTTGTGTAAATAGGATATTATTATTGCATTTCCGTTTATCCCTTCGTCTCTTTTCAACGATAAATATACTTCTTTCCAGAATGTATCCTATATGTTTTTGTGATTTAAAATTTAATATTTTGTTGTTTTTCTTTCCGATTTCGAATACCATATCAGAAGTGGCGCATATTCATGAAGTCAAAGAGGTTGCTATGAGCACCAACAAAAAGGAAATTTGCTATTTTGATCGTTCTGTAACCGTTCAGGAAACTCTTCGTGTCACAGATTGTGGATACCATGAGACTGAACACGGGCACTATTCAAGTCAAAAGATAATTGATCATTACGTTCTGCATTGCATCGTATCCGGAAAAGGAAAATATCAGATTGCCAATAGTACATATGAATTGTCTACCGGTGATTGTTTTCTCATACCTCCGCATACTCCAATTTTATATCAGTCTGATATACGAGCGCCTTGGGTCTATTACTGGATTGGATTTGATGGAGCCAATCTAAGCCACCTTCTGGAATTATGGGGATTGTCCGACTCTGTCCCCGTGCTTCATTATCAAGAAGTTAATGAGCTGGAAAATATCTTAAAGCCGCTTGCACTGTCCGGAGAAATGACTGTTTCAGGTGCCTACCAGGCTATCGGACAATTTTATCTCCTAAATTCTCTGCTGATAAACAACAACACAAAAAATCAGTCACTGACAAGTAAAGAATCCTATGTCCGTAAGGCTCAAAATCGCATCCGGGACAGTTACTATCAAGACATAAATATCCGCCAGCTAGCGGAGGATATCGGTCTGGATCGAACCTATTTATCTCGTATTTTCAAGGAAGTGACAGGTGTTTCCATTAAAGAATATTTGGATGAACTGCGAATGAACAGAGCAAAATATCTCCTGTGTCATACAGATATGTCATTATCAGAAATTGCATATTTCTGTGGGTATTCTTCCGAACCATATTTTTCGATTGCGTTCAAAAAGAAGCATTCGCTATCACCTTCGCAGTACCGCCGCAATAACCGCATCCATCCAGAAATGGTGTAAAACGAATGGCACGTATCATAGTCAGCTGATTCTGGAATGAATTTAAGAAACTAATTTTACGTTATCAACTCTTTCTGCAAACTTCCGCAGATTTCGATCCGCGCTGTTTTGAAAAAATGCTGATAAAATCAGCATTTTTTCAGGCTCATGATCAGCATCTGAAGGCGGTTCTCCAGATTTGCAAAGCTCACGTCCGGATCATAATCCAGCGAGAGAATCTGGGTGTCCGGATACATTTCCCGAAGCCTTTTGACAATGCCGCGGCCCACCACATGGTTGGGCAGGCAGCCGAACGGCTGCAGAATGATAAAGGTACGGCATCCCCCTTTGCGGACTTTTGC
>CAVAJA010000351.1:0-5946 GCA_963588615.1 Lachnospiraceae bacterium
ACCTTCTTACTGACAGATATCCCGATTCTGCTGCGGGCTGTGCCATTGTTCCTGACATATACCACCAAGTATTTGCCGGCATAGGATTTCCCGAGCCTGTAGCATGCTCTGAAATCATCGTTTTTCTTAATTGATTCCACAGTTCCCATTTGATAAAGTCTTACATTGCCTGCGTGAAAAGGCAACACAACAGATTAGATCAGATCATCGTCCAGCAGCTGCTGAACAAATCCATAATCAGATACACAAAAGGACCGCATCGCTGCGGTCCTGAATGGATTAAACAGTTAACTGTTTTCTTCCCTTTGCTCTTCTTGCTGATAAAACCTTACGTCCGCCAGCGGTTGCCATTCTTGCACGGAATCCGTGAACCTTGGAACGCTGTCTCTTTTTCGGCTGGAATGTCATTTTTGCCATCTCAGTCCCACCTCCTTTATAGAATGATCTTTCTACATCGCACCCTGAGGTGACGATAAACATCTCTGTCATAACAGAATCATGATACGAACAGCTTTCACATTATATTGTAAGAATCGTCAGGCTGTCAACACTAAAAAACGTTATATTTAAAGGCTTTTCCGGCATATTTTGAAGCTACAAGATATTGAAAAAATAAAAAAATATACCCTACATTTGGTGTGAACATTTCATCCACAAAATGTGAATTTCAAAAAAGTTATCCACATTTTGTGGATAAGATGTGGATAAAGTTGTGTTTTATAGAGGACATTAGGGTTTTATGTTTTTAAATTTCCTTTATTTCCGTGGATTTGTCTTAGTGGATGACCTATCCACTAAGTTATCCACATTTTCACAATTTAGGTGTCTTTTTTCGTTTTTCCGATTCTTTTCTCTCGTTATCCACAGTTTGAAAGATCGTTTTATTTATTATAATATTACTTCTGCACCTCCCAAAAAGTCCCATTTTATGCGGCTTTTTCTATGTTTTTCGAGGTTATGCACATTTTTTTGGTGATAGAAAGTGGTTAAGTGAGGGGATCTTTCGAACATGAATTTAGATGAACTGCGTCTCAAATGGAACGAAATTAAGGAAGGAATTCGAGAAATATATCGTATCTCGGATGTTTCCTATAATACATGGATCAAGGATCTGGAACTCGGCAGCATCGAAAACGATGTTCTTACGATCTGCATTCCCAGCGACAATCCCCTGATGCTCTCCTATTACGACAATAAATATCGGGAACCTCTTCAGGCCACCATTTCTGAGACGGTAGATTACCCTTTTCAGATTATGTTCGTACTCAAAAACGATAAAAAAACTGAGGATCAGCAGGCCGAACTCCAGAAAAAGGCATCCATCAACGTAAAAGCGGAAAACGCAAACCTCAACGTGAAATATCGGTTTTCCACCTTTGTCGTAGGAGCCAACAACCGCTTCGCACAATCTGCCTGCGTTGCTGTCGCTGAAACCCCCGGATCTGCTTATAATCCTCTCTTTTTGTATGGAGGAGCCGGACTTGGCAAAACTCACCTCATGCACTCCATTGGTCATTATGTTCTGGAGCAGAATCCGGACGTCCGCGTCCTCTATGTCACCAGTGAACAGTTCACCAATGAAGTGATTGAATCCATTCGAAGCGGCAATGCTCAGTCCATGACAAGGCTTCGTGATAAATATCGGACCGTGGATGTTCTTCTCATCGATGACATCCAGTTTATTATAGGAAAGGAATCCACTCAGGAGGAATTTTTCCATACCTTCAACGAACTTCATGCTGCCGGAAAACAGATTGTTCTGTCCTCTGACCGTCCTCCGAAGGAAATGGAGACACTTGATGAGCGTTTTCGTTCCCGATTTGAAATGGGTCTCATTGCAGACATTCAGGCTCCCGACTATGAAACCCGAATGGCCATCCTGCGCAAGAATGCCGATGAACAGCACCTGGATGTCGAAGATGAGATTCTGGAATATATTTCTACGAATATTAAATCCAATATCCGCGAGCTTGAGGGCGCTTTCAACAAAATTATTGCCTATTCCAAACTCAACAACATTGAAATCAATCTCACAATGGCACAGGATGTTCTCAAAGATATCATCTATCCAAATGCGGAACATGTCGTGACACCGAAAATGATCGCCAATATTGTCTGTGAACACTACGGCGTGAAGCTTTCCAATGTTGCCTCCCGCAAAAAGAACTCCGAATGCGTCATTCCGAGACAGGTCATTATGTACATGTGCCGCGAATATACTGACGCAACGCTCGATTCCATTGCTCATCTCCTGAACAAGAAGGATCACTCTACCGTTATGCACGGTGTGGATAAAGTGAAGGAGGAAATGGAGAACAACGAGGAATTAAGATCGAACATCACCATCATTAAGAAAAAACTCAATCTGCAGTAAGATCATCACATTCAACTTAACGTGCATAAAAGACTTTCTTTCCACAGCCTTCGGGGTTCGCTGTCACCATATGAGCGAGCCCCGTTTCATTGCTTAAACAGGGCTTTTTTGTTACAATCTAGTAGGTTATCCGCATTTCGACATCTACTACGATGTACTGCTACGAATCTTTTCTTTTTATTGTTTGCGGCCACCACGCAGCGGCACATACGTCAGATATCCTCCGGCCGCAATGATATCAACTTGAAATGCACATTTTGTCAAAGTGAAGATTGCTGATCTTCACTTTGCGTTTTCATCAACAGGACAGAATTATGAAATTAAAGATTGAAAAGAATACATTAATCGCAGGCGTCAATATCGTATCCAGGGCAATTCCAGGAAAAACGACAATGCCCATCCTGCAGTGCATCCTTGTTGATGCCTCTACAGAAAGAGTTAAACTGATTGCAAACGACACAGATCTCGGTATCGAGACCATGATTGATGGAGCCATTGAAGAACATGGTATAATAGCCATCAGTGCTGATATTTTTTCTAATATTGTAAGAAAACTTCCGGATGGAATTGTCACAATCTCAACGGATGGAGAAAAGGTAAAAATTCAATGTGAAAAAGCAAACTTCAATATCATGGGGAAAGATGGAGGAGAATTCCCCCATCTTCCCGAAATAGATAAATCCTATGGTATTGAAATTTCTCAGTTTACCTTAAAGGATGTAATTGCCAGAACGATTTTTTCGATCTCTACAAGTGAGAGCAACAAGATCATGACAGGGGAACTGTTTGAAATCATCAACAACAGTCTTCGGGTTGTGGCTTTGGACGGACATCGTATTTCAATTCGAACCGTAGAATTGAAACAATCCTATGACAACCGCAAAGTAATCATTCCGGGAAAAACGTTATCTGACATCAGTAAGATTCTTCCGGGGGATATGGAAAAGTCTGTCCATATTTATTTTACAGAACGTCATGCTCTCTTTGAATTTGATGAGACCATCGTTGTATCGAGACTCATTGAGGGCGAGTATTTTAAAGTTGATCAGATGATCTCCGGCGATTATATGACTCACGTTCATGTGAATCGACAGGAACTGCTGTCCAGTTTGGATCGTGCAACTTTGCTCGTAAAGGAAGAGGACAAGAAGCCAATCATTCTGAAGATTCAGGATGATTCGGTTCAGTTGAAAATCAATTCAACACTCGGCAGCATGAATGAAGTGATATCGATCGAAAAAGAAGGCGAAGACCTGAATATCGGATTTAATCCGAAGTTCATGATCGATGCAATTCGCGTCATTGACGATGAAGAAATTGATATCTATCTTCTCTCTCAGAGAGCACCGGCATTTATAAGAAACGACAAAACCTACTGCTATCTGGTTCTGCCGGTTAATTTTATTGACATTGATTGAGGCATATAAGATGAAAACGGTCACGATCCGAGATGAATTTATTAAATTAGGTCAGGCACTCAAGTTGTCCGGAATTGCCCAGACCGGTGTGGAAGCGAAAATCATGATTGAAGATCAGGAAGTGAAGGTCAACGGTGAGACAGAAATTCGCCGCGGCAAAAAGCTTCGCAACGGCGATGTCGTGGAGTGTAAAGGAGAATCCTTTACGGTTCAATCTTCCGCTGTCTGAGGATCTGTTTTTGTCTGCAGAATTTAGGGGAAAGATGATCATGGGAAGGATTGCCGCGTATTTTTGAAGTGCGGCATCGAATGATAGGAGTTTATGTATATTAAGTCTCTTCGGCTTGCGGATTATCGGAACTATGAAGCTCTTTCCATGGAGTATTCGGAAGGAACCAACATACTCTATGGGAATAACGCCCAGGGAAAAACGAATATTCTCGAGGCTTTGTACCTGATTGCCACGACGAAGTCTCATCGAGGTGTTTATGACAAGGATCTGATTCGATTTGGCTGCAGTGAAGGACATATAAGATGCGTCATCATAAAGGGCGGAATCGATTATCAGGTAGACCTGCATCTTAGAAAAGGCAAGGCCAAGGGAATCGCCATCAATGGGCAGCGAATCAAAAAGGCTTCGGAACTGATCGGTCTCCTTCACATTGTGTTTTTTTCCCCGGAGGATTTATCCATCGTAAAGGAAGGCCCTTCCCAGAGAAGGCGCTTCATGGATATGGAGCTGTGTCAGCTGGATCAGTCCTATCTGTATGACCTGAATCAGTACAACAAGGTGGTAGAACAGCGCAATAAGCTGCTGCGGCAGATTATGGATTTGCCGCAGCTGGAATCCACCATGGATCTTTGGAATGATCAGCTGGTGGAGTACGGAGTCCGCATTATCAGAAGGCGGAAGGAATTCATTTGTGATTTGAATGAAATCATAAAGGAAATGCACGGCAGATTGTCCGGTGGAACGGAGCACCTTTCTCTTACTTATGAACCGAATACAGATGCCGATCGTTTTGCGGATGAGCTGCGGCGCGTGAGTGAAAGGGAAAAATATATCGGTTCTACGACAGTCGGCCCTCATAAGGATGATTTTTCGTTTCTGTGCGATGAGATTGATCTGCGGCGCTTCGGTTCACAGGGACAGCAAAGGACCTGTGCTTTGTCGCTGAAGCTTTCAGAGCTGGAGCTGGTTAAGCGCATGATTGGGGAAGAACCGGTTCTGATGCTGGACGATGTATTGTCAGAGCTGGATACGAATCGTCAGAATTATCTTCTGAATTCTCTCGGAGGAATTCAAACGTTTATTACGTGTACCGGTTTGGATGAATTCGTAAATAATCGATTTGCCATAGATCGCCTGTACCGTATTCAGAATGGTCAGGTGATTGAGACGAATCAGGAAGCTGGGGAAGTGTAATGGCAGCAGAGGAAATTAAAAACCTGTTAAAGGCGGCAGAGAAAGATGCAGAAGCCAGAAAGGCCGAAGGCGTGGACTCTGAAGCTTCTGCAGAAGGATATGTGTCGGAGTATGCAGAAAATGACAGGGAATATAAGGATGACAACGTCAAGGACACCAAAGATGTTGGTTCTTATACGGCAGATGACATCCAGGTCCTGGAGGGATTGCAGGCAGTTCGAAAACGTCCCGGTATGTACATCGGAACCACATCGTCCAGAGGACTGCATCATCTGGTATACGAGATCGTTGACAATTCTGTCGATGAGGCTCTGGCTGGCTTCTGCACGCACATCGAGGTTTCCATCAATCCGGGCAACAGCATTACCGTTACCGACAACGGTCGAGGCATTCCGGTCGGAATCAATCATAAGACCGGTAAAACAGCGGTAGAGGTTGTATATACGATCCTGCATGCGGGCGGAAAGTTCGGCGGCGGAGGATATAAGGTTTCCGGAGGACTTCACGGCGTAGGTGCATCTGTTGTAAATGCTCTTTCCACGTGGCTGGAGGTGACGGTTCGTCAGGGAGGAAAGGTTCATAAGATTCGATTTTCAAACGGCGGGCATACCGAGGGAAAGCTTCAGGTTGTAGGACAATGTGAGCCGGAGGATACCGGAACCAGTGTTACTTTTCAGCCGGATCCTGAGATTTTCCAGGAGACCACGGTGTACGAATATGACATTATC
>CAVAJA010000352.1:0-5550 GCA_963588615.1 Lachnospiraceae bacterium
AGACCATAGAGCGTATGAAAGAAGGATATTCTAAAATCCGAAATGAAGCGCTGGCCTATGCCTTTTCCTATATGAATTTGATTGAACATTGGGGCAGCGGCATACCGAGAATCATCGGAAAGGTAAAGGCTGCTGGATTGCGGGAACCAGAGTTTGTCGGCGGAGATGTGGATTTACGCATTAATATTTATCGAAGCCAGGATGAGGGGAAAAAAGCTATTAATAGCGACAGCGAGGCTGGAAATTCTTGTGAAACATATGATAGTGCCGCCAAAATGCCGGAAAAGCGCCGGAAAGGCACCGGAAAACTGCCGATAAATGAACAAGAGCAGAAAGTATATGAGTATGTGTTGGAATATGGCAGCATCACAGCATCGCAGGCAGTGAAACTCCTTGGTGTGAAACAGCGTAGAGCTAGAGAAGTTTTGAGTAAAATGATTGAAGAAGGCTGGCTAAGAAAAGAAGGTGCTTCACGAAGTACGGTTTATGTACAAAGCACGGAAGTAAATTAAGTGGATCAGTTGGGAACGTACGGAGAATTGGCTGGCGCTGAGTTTTGAGCTGACGGTACCGAAAAGCAGGAAAGCAACGGCGGAGGAAATTTAGAGGGCATATATATTGGCCAAGACCGGAAAGAGGATCGGCCGGCTGGCCGAGTGAGGAGAATAGAGTTATCTCCCAGCTAAACTCAATTTCTCCCCAAAATGGATTAGAATTGGGAGAAAGAAGACTTTTGCTGAGAGGATGAGTACGAGGAAGATTGAATTGGAGCAAATTCATGGAATCCGGAACAAAACTTAGAATTTTATATCTCTACCAGCATTTGGTCCGGCACACGGATGCGGAGCATACGTTATCGACTGCCGAGCTGATGAAGATCCTTCGGGAGGAGTATGCGGTCAAGGTGTCGCGCAATACGATCAGCGATGACCTTGCCATGCTCCATGACTGCGGGCTCAACATTGAGCACTATGAATCCACCCAGAATAAGTACTACTATGACGGCCAGACCTTTGATCTGGCCGAGCTGAAGGTCCTGGTGGATACCATTTCCGCCTCGAAGTTCATCACGCAGTGCAAGTGCGATGAGCTGATTACGAAGCTGCTGACGCTGACCACGGCAGAGAATGCGCAGAAGCTCCGCCGCCATATCTGCGTGGAGGACCGCATAAAGCCGGAAAATCAGAATAGCTACTATATTGTGGACGCCATCAACGATGCTATCGATACCAAGCGGAAGATTGTTTTCTGCTACACGGATTTCGATATCAACAAACAGCGGTGCCTCGCCAACAACGGCGAGCCCTATACGGTCAGCCCTTATACACTGATCTGGGATGGTGACTACTATTATATGCGCGGCTTCTGCGACGAACGGCAGGAGATGCGTAATTTTCGCATTGATCGGATCTATGAGCAGCCGAAGATTCTGAACCAGATTGCGGTTATGGCGCCGGATGGCTACACGCCGGCGGAATACAGCAGGCAGGTGTTCCGGATGTTCGACACCGATGAACCGGTCGATGTGGAGCTGCTGTGTCATCCTTCTGTTATGAAGTATCTCATCGATAATTTTGGCACAGATTTCCGGACCGAGGCAGTGGATGACGAGCATTTCAAAGCTATGGTCAATGTGTGCACCAGTACGACATTCTATCGCTGGGTCTTTGGATTTAATGGCAAGATTCGGATCCTGGGCCCGCAGGAGATCACAGCAGAGTACAGAGAAATGCTGCAGAAGGCTCTAAGCGAGGAATGATCGGCCTAGCTGCGCAAAAATCTGCGCACCACTGTTCCGTTAAAAGATCGCCCCTTGTACCTTCGGTACGAGGGGTTTTATAATGCCTTTGATGGAACAACCTGTTCCGTTATGAATGAAAGGAATGCAAATCATGAGAGTCATGAGCGAAGAAACGATGGAAGCCATCATTTCTTTTATTGATCAGTACTACTGCGACAGACATGCCACTCCCTCTGCAGGCGAGATTGCGGTGGGTGTCGGCATACCAAGAACGACTGCTTATCGCTACCTGGTCGAGATGGATCGCCGCGGAATGATTGAATACGATGGGAGTTCTCGTACCATCCGTACGGCGTTGATCAATAAGTTCGTTCCCGATTCCGCCCCTTGTCCGCTGGTCGGCTCCATTCCGTGCGGGGCGGCGCAGACAGAGGAGGAGACCATCCGGGAATACATCAGCCTTCCTGTTTCCCTTTTCGGGAAAGGCCGGTTCTATATTCTGGAGGCTTCGGGCGACTCCATGGTGGATGCGGGCATTGATGACGGAGATCAGGTTGTGATCCGAAAAGATTGCAATGCGGAGGTTGGCGACATTGTTGTTGCTCTTACGGAGAACAACGAGAGCACACTGAAGGTTTTTGGCGGGATTGATCAGGCTACGGGGAGGGGGATTCTCGAATACCGCAATGAGGCCAAATATCCGGGCAAGGTGATCTTGGTACAGCAGTTGATCATCCAGGGCGTTGCCAGGCGTGTAATCAAGACATTGTAGTTTATGAGAATGCGCAGGGTGACTGGATCCCGCGTATGAAGAAGGGAGTGAAATACATATGTCCCAGGAAAGTGCTGCATGGCGGCCAAGGAAAATGTATTGTCCGAACTGCCGCCATTTGATACTAGGCTTTGAAGACAAAATCGGCTTGACGATATACACATCATGACCGACTGGTTCACATCGCAGGATATGCCGGCACTGACGGGCAAGTTCAAGCCGATCTGCCCGATCTCGGCGTCCACCGGCTGCATCTATGCGGGCAACGACATGCAGATGCCCGGCTGCCAGAAGAACGTCAACGACATCATCGAGGCAGTGATCACCGGTAAGGAAAAGGACGGCTATACCATCACGAAGGCTGATCCGCAGTACAATGCGGCGAATGTGATTCGGGTTGTGGCGAAGACAATGGGATGAACTTCCTCTTCACGTGTTGTTTTTGATTTTCAACGAATAAAGGACTCTGTAATTAAGCATATTTCTTGCTTTTTTACAGGACCTTCTGCTATACCTTCTTAAGGGAAAATGTATCTGAGGGGGGGAGCAGTGGTGGATTACGAAAAAGACAATATGCTCAAGGCAGAAATCTGCGCTAGCATATTTGATGAAAAATACAGAAAGATCAGATGGATTGATCTATATTTTAAAGACAAAGATTATTTCTTTGAGAAGGCGAAAAAAAGCGGATTGTCGGAAGGGGCAGTCTGCTTTTTTTTACATAATCAGCAGACTCTTGATCATGTGCGAGATGTCATCAGTATAGATTTCTTCCGAGAACAGCAGTGCCTCGAGTTGGTTGATGAATTTTGCCGGCCGCCCAAGAAACAAAATGATGCTATGGGCGAAGGTAAAAGAAATGGAGACAGATCAAAACAGCCCGAGGGAGAGGAAACGGAAAAGAAGCCAGATAATAGAGCGGCTAAGAAGCCTAAAAAGAACAAAAAGTCTCCCGAACCAACAAAGCATGGTCGGGGAGAAATGGGAGATTATTTATCCAATCTGATTGAAATTCTTGTTATAAAGACCAGAAATCGAGAACTGAGATGGGACATAAAATCGAGTCGGACGAATGGCGTTTATCGTGTGGAATATGCGACCACAAATCTATGGAACGGAAAGGCGATTGTTCTGACTTTTGAAGTAACCGAAAATTTGCAACGAGCGAACTATTTGGTGATAAATGGAACAAAAAGGAGAACAATAGATCCAAGGAAGTCTCTTCCGTTGGTGGAGGCTATTAAGGGAACCAAAATGAGCGTTGCACCATTGAAGGTGAATCCTCAAAAGGAAAAAGAAAGGGCAGAAAAGCTAGAAAAATTCCGGCGAGAAACAGAAGAACGTCGAAAAGAAAGGGAACGTCTGCAAAAAGAGCAAGAGGAAAGAGAGCGGCAGAAGCGTCAGGAAAAAAAACTTCGTAGACAGCAGCAACAGCAGCAAAGAGAGCAAGCAAAAAAAGAGCGGCTTCAACAAGAAAACGAAACGCACAAGGTAGAAAAGAAGGAAATTCCTAAAAAGTCTCAGGATGTAGAAAATTCCACCAAAAAGACGGATATTCTAAAGACGGTTGCGGCACCAAAGGTGCAGCAGATTAGCGCAAGGGATTTTGTCGTTCGTCGGTCAGTGTTTAAGTGTACCCATGATAAACATAAAATCGAGAACTTGGATGCCATGGTTGAGATCATAGACAGCGCAAGTGAAATACGCGCGGTTAAAGTCAATGCGGGGTATTGTCCTGACTGCAAGATATTTTTCATAATGGAGAGCACTTACGAGAAACTAAAAAGAAAAGGGATTCCGATTTGCAGGGTCAGCGACGAGAAGTCATACCTAAAAACTTTCTCAGCAAATGGAATGCGCTTGGCGCAGGAGTCGATCCTTATGCAGTATGGTTACAATGTAAATCAGGTAGAAGGCTTAACAAGGAGCAGAAGACATAAAATCCTGGCAGTGCTCATTGATTTGAGGATTCTGAGCAAGAGCGAGATTATCGGTTATTTAGATTTCTTCATCAGTCAGCGTCAGTCAAATTCCAAGTACGGAATCGCCATTTCGAAATGGGAGGATGATCGGGAATTTGTCGAAGAATACCGGATCGGCGAGTACCATCAATTCGGCGTCAACGCGATATATCATAGGTGATCGTTGGAGATCAAGAGTGGAGCATTTCTAGAGAATAATATGAACTTTTTGAAGAAATATAGTCTTAGGACACAATTTTGTATTTGCTTTCTGATGGTACTGATTCCTATGGAGGTGATTTTCATAATTGTGCCATATCAATTTTCATCTGGAATCATTACCAGAATGGCTAAAGAGCAGACAACGGAGACGATTGAGCAGATTACAGGATCGTTTGACAGTTATTTGACGCTGATGGTGAATAAACTGGAAGTATTGGGGAACAGCCCGATTGTGCAGGAAGAGCTGGTGGCAGACAGTGAGGATGTGAATCAACAGCCAGATAATTTTTATTCAAGATCCAGGCAGATTCGTCGGCTGATGCTTCAGGAGTATTACAGCATCAGTATGAATGACATCGAGATTACGGGATTAAATGGTGCGGAATATCAGGTGTCAGGATACAGTGATCTGACGGAATACGATATTGAAATGCTTCAAGAATTGGCCGATAAATCTCAAGGCCATTGGGTGTTGTACGATAAAAGCGGAAATCTTCAGCTGGTAAAGCTGATAAAGGAATTACAGACAGGAAATTCTCTCGGTTACGTCCGAATATCTCTGAAGCAGAATTATCTGAACAAGATGGTTCAAGGAATCACATTCGGTGGCAGTGGCGCCGTTTTTTTGATCGATCAGGATAATAATATGCTCTGCGGAGAAAAGGGAGAATATTTGGAAGCCGTCATGATGCAGCTTCAGGGAAATCAAGGATCGTTGGATGCAGCAATTGATGGCGTTAAATTCATGGTTGTTTACAATCGTTCCAGCAATACGGGATGGACAACAGTCGGTCTGGTTCCGTATGAATATTTATATCGGGAGCTTCGTAAATTGCAGCTTGTAATGGTTATGT
>CAVAJA010000353.1:0-5367 GCA_963588615.1 Lachnospiraceae bacterium
TTGTCTAAAAATCAAATCATCCATTGCTAGTTCTCCTTTAAATCCAAACTTGTTGTCCAAATCCCCCGACATCCAATCCACAGTTTCAATTTTGTATACAATTTCCGACTCTCCAAAATCACTCAAAAGCCCTCGTAGATAAGTTCCCGCGAAGATAATCCTCGAAAAATCGTTGAAATTCCAAGCTGATGCAAAGTCCCGGAAAGCCCAGAAAATAAAGTTTTTTCGCACATCATCCGCGGGGCTGGTGCGCTACGGAAGCACGCTTCCTACGCTTATCCGCGGCATTCGCCGCATACAGCCCTTCGCATAAATGTGCCTTTGTGAGCAAGCTCCCACGTCACATTATGCTAGGTCTGTGCCCTGCTCATTGCTAACGCGTGACATCAATACTACCGTCTCGACATGGCCACTTTGATTTACCAAACGGCAAAGCATCGCGGTCGTTCGCTGTTAATGGCTGCAATCCTGAATCGGTATTAGAAGTGTTTTCCAGACGAGTATCATCACCCTGGCATACTTTTGTTGCAAGCCTGCCGGAACCGGCTTTCTTCTTCGTAGCATTCAGCCTGGCCGGTCTAAAATGATCTCCATTCTTTCGATCTTTGAATCCTGTTCGGTAAACAAACGTTATCATCGACGGATCAGCATTTCCTTCTTCATTATAACCGCCCACGACGACATAATCCACAATGCTCTCAAATACTTGACGATCAAATTCTTTTATGCTATCCGCACCGGTCAATTTTTTCTTCATGAAGGCCACTCGTTTCTCAAGATCCATCCTTTTGTTTCCCATATCTTCCAGAACCGCAAGCTCTGCCTTCTTTTCTTCGATCTGTTTCTGAATCAATTCTCTCTTTTGCCCAAATGTCTCAAAATCAATTTTCCCTTCAAGATGCATATCAAGAAGATTATTCAGCTTGGTGCTCATGGCCTTAAGCTTTTCTTTTTCCTTTTCAATTTTCTTCAGGACATTGTCATCACTAAGCGTTGCTTCCACTCTCTCCAGAAACTCTTCCATCACCTCCTTATGATCCTGTGTCATCAGCTTATAGGATTCAACAAAAGCACTCTTTAAAGCCTCTTCAGGAATTGCCTTGCAGTTAGGACACCCCTTTTTCCCCTCCTTCACGGCCCTAACACAGAACCAAATCGTTTTCTTATACTTGCCGCCATGCCAGGTCTTTCTAGTTAATGTTGCCCCGCAGAAACCGCATCGACACTTGCAGCTAAATGCATACTTGTTGGTGTAAAGTGATCTGTACTCATTGTTTTTTAAACGCGCATTCTTACGACATTCTCCGCGTTTTTTCATAATCTCCTGTGCCTTCTCAAAGACCTCTCTTGTAACAATCGCTTCGTGATGATCCTTCAATAGATATTTGTCTGATTCACCCAGGTTGTCCAGTCTTCTTTTGGCAATCGGATCTACCGTGAAGGTTTTTCCCTGAAGAAGATCTCCACAGTATTTCTCGTTGCGAATAATTCCTGCCACTGTAGTTTGATGCCACCTCTTTGCACCTGATGGACTCGGCACCCCCATATCCATCAGTTCATGAGCAATTGCCGTTGTTCCCACGCCGGAAACATATCGATTAAAAATATACTGAACAATTTTGGCCTGCTCCCGATTTACGTTTATCTGCTTTGTCTCCGGATCATAGTCATATCCCATTGCTCCGGCAAATCCAACGAGTTCGCCGCGAGACATTTTCATTGCCAGCCCCTTCTTGACATTATTGGAGATATTTTCGACCTCCTGCTGAGCCACCGAACTCAGAACCACAAGAAGCAATTCGCCATCCATTGATAATGTATTGATCTTCTCATCCTCGAAGTAGACAGCAATATCTTTTTCCTTCAGTATTCTCACATACTTTAGGGTGTCTAACGTATTTCTTGCGAATCGGGAGATTGACTTGGTGATCACCATGTCGACCTCCCCGTCAAGGCACGCCTTTATCATCTTCCGGAATCCTTCACGTTTAGACACCTGCGTTCCTGTAATGGCTTCATCGGCGTATATGCCGGCCATCATCCAGTCCGGATCCTTCTCGATCAGCTCCGTATAATATTTCACCTGCGAACTGAAACTGTTTAGCTGCTCTTCACCATCTGTGCTCACTCGGCAATAGGCAGCCACTCTCTTGCGGACAATTTCCTTGCCCCTCATTCTGCGATCTTCAAGAGAAGTCTTTGCACGTATAATGCTCACTTTATTTTCCATGTGCTGGTCCTCCTACCGCGATTTTAACCTTCTTCTATTTCCCCACAAGGATGTCAAACGCCATCCCGTAATCCTTTTTCAGAGCAATTAAACACTTTTCATATTCTTCTTCTGACAAAAGCTCCGCTTGTAAGAGAACCCCCAGATAGCCAATCTGCATGGAGTAGCGGAGAAGTTTATCATTGTCATCCATCTTCATCCCTCCGTTCTCACTTTGTGCCGATGCGGCACGAAGTAATTTCCAGAATTTCAGTCACTTCCTGCTTCACGAATTTCCGGATTTTGCCGATCCTTTTTACTGCCGAGTGATATTCAATTCTGCAGCTGGAGGCAATGTCGGTAAGATTCATTTCCTGATTCAAATACTTCTGGTACAGACTGCGATCTTCTTCGATCAGGCAAGCCACCTGCATATCGTACAGATCCCGGATCTCCTTCATTTCCTTCAAAGCCCTTGCTTCATTCACAATCCATTCCGGATGATCAACTCCTTCCAGAATGTCTCCGGAAAAGTCACAGCGGCGAATTGCGCTCTCAAGATCTGCATGGAAACATCCCGCATTTCCCGTCGGATCGCTATAGCCGTTTCCAGACTGCACTCTGACGCCAAGCTCGCCTCGGCCCGCTTGTCTGTTCTGTTCTTTTTCTTCCCAAATAATGTATTTCATGCCAGCAATACGTGCATTGATAATTCCATCGATCTGAGGGTAGTAGCGGCAGATAATGTCCACTTTTGATTCAGGGTCTGCCTCCGCATATTTCCTTATAATGTTTGCCTTAGCTTCCATCGGATCCTCCCATAAAAGTTGAACGGATGTCACTAAAGCCGCGCGCTGCTTTTGTAACGTTCTTACGTGATCTATGGTACCGAATATCCTCTCCAAGGTCGTTACACCATGCAGCAACATCCGGTTGCTCATTCGGCAACCTCATTGCTCTAATCCCTTCAGTGTCATAAGCATTGTAATTGCAGCATCCAACGTTTTGTCCAGCTTCATTCCCTGTAAAATTGCTTCCGCCTGCATCAACTTTGCGCTTCTTGCCGGAATCTCTCCGGATAAGATGTAATCGGTCGTAGTCCCAAACAGTCTTGCCATTTCAACAAACAATTCCGGTGTCGGAGTCGAGCGATTGGATTCATATCTCGAAACAGAAGACTTATTCTCCAGATGTAGCTCCTCTGCAAGTGCCGTCTGTGTCATATTGTTTTCTTCTCTTAACTTCTGAATCCTTCCACCTACAGTTGTTGTATCAATGTCTTTGTTCTGCTTTCTCATTTCTTGCACCTTTCCGGTGCCTCCAGAAACGGAAGCCAATCCGGAAAAGGTGCCCAGAAGCCCCTTGCTGCCAATGGCGCCAAAAAAGCAACAGAAAAAGGAGCCTGCAAAACATACACTCAGTCATAAACAGAAATCGCTGTGATCAACACAACATTTCTGCTGACTGGCTTCCGTTTTGCAGGCTCCTCTTTACATTTTTAAGTCTCTGCGCCGCTTCATGCGACGTGTACCGTACAGTTCAGCTCTCGGCAAACTCTTGATTCCCCGCGCCCCCACTCGTCCGTTTCTTCCTTTAACGCCGGCAGATTCTGCACTGCGCCCCCATCGGGCTGCAGCTTTCTCAGGACAGAACTCCGGCGGCCGGTTCAGCAGTCGCCCGCAGAGAATCTCACTGTATTCAGTTTAGAATTGAATTCATTAATGCGATCCGATGCCGGCCGCATATTTCATCAGCCGCACCTGTCCTCCGTTTGCAGAATCGCCATTGGCATATCGCTCTTCAAAGACCGTCACCTTGCCTTTTCGGATGATCACCGCCATGGTTTTCCCGCAATGGGCACAGATCACATTACACTTGCAGTCCCCCTGCGCTTCCTGCAGAATACCTCCGCAGAAATTACACGCAGCAATAAATCGTTCTCTTTTTCTCGTCTCTACCTGACTCATTCATCACGCCTCCTAAAGCTATCGTCTTGCTGTTGATATCTCGCTTATCGGCAAAAGGGAAAAATCCGATGATGAGTTTCCTGCCCGGGCGATTCCGTTTGTGCAGCCACGCACCACCCACAGCAGCGGCTTTTTCTGATCGTTTGTAAACTGTTTAGCATTTTCGTTGTGCAGTAATCATCTCCATGACGTCTGGCCGAGTGGGATCAGCCCGCCACATGCAGCTCATTGCCTGCGCAACCATTGAATCTCAGGTCAGTGCCTTAATTACATGCACTGCCACACCCTGAATCTGGAGCTCCTCGCCTTCGGAAACGATGATATCCTCCATGGTTTTGTTCTCAGGATGCAGGCGAACACAATTGTGTTCCTGATCTACGTAGAGACGTTTCAGCGTATTCTCATTGTTCACAAGAGCCACGACAATCTCACCGTTTTTAGCAGTCGATTGTTTGCGGACCAGCACCAGATCGCCCGGATTAATCCCGGCCTCGATCATGGACGTGCCCTTTGCTCTCAGTAAATAAAATGTTCCGCTACCAAACAAGGCAACCGGGAGCGACAGATACTCTTCTGCGTTCTCTTCCTCCAGCTGAGGAATTCCGCAGGCGACAGATCCGAGTATCGCCACACTCGTAAGCTCTGCATTGACTTTGGACGTTTTCTCCGTGACAATCTGCTGGCCATCATATTTGATCATGCCTCTTGCAGCCATATCGACCAAATACTTATATGCAGTTCCACGGGCAATTCCAACAGCCTCTGCAATCTCTGTTGTAGACGGTGAGTGGCGATTATTTATGTAGTAGGTTTCAACAAAGCTCTGAATCTCGTTCATGAGCTCTACTGATTTATGTCTCATACGCCGCTCCTTTCTAAAGGAAGCAGTTTGCTTTTGCTTCCTGCATTTAAGATAGCAGAAAATACGTTCGAAAGCAAGCGGATTTTTCAAAAATAGAGGAGCAATCGGAAATCATTCCGACGCTCCTCTACGCTGCGTTTGTTTTTATTCTTCATCCCCCGGAAATCCATCCCGTGTCAGTTCGTTCCACCTGGCATTCGTGGCCTCCAGTTCCTTCTTCTGCATGATCCGATTGCGATCACTGAGAATCGCCAGCATTTCATCTGCCACATCTTCCATCGGCAGCTTCTTATAATGCGACAGGTATCCAATCATCCGCTGTGCGGTCC
>CAVAJA010000354.1:0-4972 GCA_963588615.1 Lachnospiraceae bacterium
CTTCTCTTCTCGTAAATCGCCTTATCAATGTAATGACAAACTTCTCTCCGTTTTAAAAAAATCTTATCGGTCCGCAAAATCGGCAAACGTCCATTCAATATTTCCTGCTTCGCTGCGGCCGGCAAAATTGTTTGTACCGCCGGAACCTGAGGTGAATGGAAGAATAAGTCCAGAAGTCCCATATTTTCTTCCCTTTCTGTAAGGCAGCCGCCCGATCATTGGCCTGGCCGTTTAGTTTACTAAACGACCGTAAGCGAATCACTGGTTGTTACGCGTCTGATCCACAATCTTTTTTAATGCTGATGCGATGGTGTCTACATCTTCCTCTGTATTCTCGTTACCCAGACTGATTCGAATGGTTCCATATGCGTATTCCAGCGGAACTCCCATTGCCTTTAAAACGTGCGAAAGTTCTGTAGAAGTCGAGTTGCACGCAGATCCAGTCGATACACAGATTCCCATAAGATCCAGACGGTGAAGCATTGCTTCCCCTTCCATTCCTCTAAAGGAAAGGCTCAGATTTCCCGGAATGTGGTCTCCTGTGCCGCCATTTCTAATGAAATCCAGTTGATATGCCTTTAAACAACAGAGCAGCTGATCCTCTAATTTCATCAGATGATCCATGTTTTCCTGCAGCATTCTGCAGTTCTTCTGCAACGCCACAGCCATTCCTATAATTCCTGCAATATTCTCCGTTCCGGCGCGCAGACCCTTTTCCTGACCGCCGCCATCCAGGTAGGGATTTTCCATACAGCCTTCGCGAATATAGAGAAACCCTGTCCCTTTCGGTCCGTTAAACTTATGTGCCGATGCAGAAAGGAAATCGACCCCCAAATTCTTCACATTGATCGGAACGTGACCGACTGCCTGCACCGCATCTGTATGAAACAGTGCCCCTCGCGCAGAAGCAATTTGAGACAGCTCACGAATTGGCTGAATGGTTCCAATCTCATTGTTTGCCAGCATCACAGAAACCAATTGCACATTCTCCGGAAAATGCTGTTCAAACCATTCAACATTTACATACCCATCTGAACGGACCGGGAGATACTCCACTGTATATCCCATTCGTTCCAACGCTTTGCAGGAATGAAGAACCGCATGATGCTCTATGCTGCTCGTTATAATCTTCCCGGATCCCCTTGCAAGCATCGTCTCTTTAATTGCCCAATTGTCACTTTCCGTTCCACCAGAGGTAAAATAAATCTCAGACGGCTCAGCTCCAATGCAGTCTGCAATGATTTTTCTTGCCTCCTGCAATGCTTTTTTCGGTTTTCGAGCAAAAAAGTACAACTGGGATGCATTTCCGTATTCTTCCGTAAGAAACAACAACATAGCCTCAAGCGCTTCCGAATCTAACCGTGTTGTTGCTGCATGATCCGCATATACTTTCATCATCTTGTTCTTATTCAAACAGTTTGCAGCCCTGATCTTTGAATTCTTCGATCTTATCCTCGATGTCCTGCACGGTTACCTCCAAATATTCAGCCAGGCAGTCCATGCAGTAGTAGACCTCGGTCTGCTCTCCCAACAGTTTTTTATTAATTCCTATTTCGTTCTTCTTGGATAACGGCTTCCCGCAGGAGGCACAGTTTTCCTTCTTCATGCTTTACCTGCTCCTTAAAACATTGATCACTCTCGTTTTCACTGCTGCAAGCGATCAAATATCCTTGACTGAAAAGTCCGGAATACTCTTTCCTGCTTCCTTTTCATCTGCAATTCCCATCTGAATTCGAATGATCGCTCTCATATCCATTGCCGGTCGCAGGCAGTAGCGATTGAAATCCCTCGCACTGATATCTCGAGCCGAACGAACATGCGGAAACAGAAGCTTTAGATATGCCGTGCTGATTCTCTTAATTGCTTCCGTATCACGCGTATCCGCCTTCGGCGGCATTTCAATCAATTCATCGACAATTGCACGATAGGAAGGATCCTCTCGCAGCTCATGCATGATGGAGCAAAAATACTCCGAATTCAGCGCCCAGCCACACACCTTCAAATCATCATTCATGCGGGGCAGATCCCAACCCTTAATGAAGCCATGAATACGATCCAGAAACTGTGCCTGGTGAAAAGGCTTCGGCAATTCTCCGAACATATTGCTGTATTCATCCATTGCCTGCGACTTGATATTCCCCAGGAATATGATTCCAGCGTCAACGTTGACTTCATGATTATCTCCGGCACGGTATTTTCCATTCTCCATAATAGCCTGCAGTGCCGCCTGGATCTCCTCATCCTGCATATAACTGGCTTCGCGAATCTCATCCAACGCCACAAAATCTCTTAAGGCGACAATGCCGTCCTGCCGTTTTCCCATGTCATAGATAAGCTTTGCTCGGCTGACTTTTCCGGAAACCAGCCATCCATAGCGGCTAACCTGTCCGAAGAGGTAGGATTTCCCCGTTCCGGCCGGGGCCAATTCCATAAGGTTAATGCGCTTTTCTACAAACGGCAGAACGCGTTGAAGGACCGCCAATTTCTGTTCCTTACTGCCATAGCCATCGGCATTATAGTCCATAGCCCCCAAAACAAGATCGATCCACTCGTCCAGAGAAAACTGGCTGCGGGCATCCTTGAACTCTTCCAGATCCACGTCATAGGGACAGAAATCCTTAAAATCCATCAGCTTGATTTTGCCCTTTGTTTTGGCATCCAACGGAAATTGATAGCCCAGTTCAATGACGCCCCAGTTTTCTTCTGATTTCAACATCGCATTGCCGCAAGCATCCCACACTTCTCGTGGAATGGTCGTGTTCTTTTCGGAAAGCCCATAATCCGGCAGGGCAAAGCTGGTTTCGCCCGTTCCGATATTGATCTCAACCGATACCTTCACCAGCAGTTTCACGGTTTCGCCATTGTTGATGATGCGGCTCTGAATGGACTTCCACTCATCTTTCTTGGGAATAAATTCGCGAATAAAATCCGCAGCACCATCAACATCTACCACACCATCATCATCCTGAAAATTTTTCAGGATAAAGTCACGCATAAAAGAGGGCAGTTTAAATGACGAGATAAAATTGTTCTGGTTGAGATCCTTATAAACCACCATCGTATCAAAGCAGTCCTTCAGTCTTTCCACGAAGGAAGCGTCTCGTTCGCTCTTCGCTGCTTCTGCCATGGGATTGTTCAAACGAAGTGCTGCCATCCAGGTTTCCACGATCCAGTCAGCATTTCCTTCTGTAATTCCATAGGCCTGACGAATTTGATTCCGGATCTGTCCGCACCGCATGGAACGCTCATCTTCAGGAACCGTCCGAAGAGACACAATTCCGGAATCAAATCCGTTCAGCAGCAAATTCACTTCTTTCCCTTCTGTAGGGAAGGTATCATTCAGAATATTGTTTAGAAGCTTCCGATCTGACAATGCTCCCTCATGGTCATCTAACAGATCCCGAAACTTTGCTGTAAAACCATCCATCTCTCGGCTCCTCTCTTAGCCTAAACCAAACAAATCTCTTGCTTTGGTTTTACGTTCAATTCGGAACGTGAGTACCACCCCTGTATTGACATTTCCTTCGTACACAGTTGCCTGATACTCTTTGGTTCTCTTCTGATCCGTCAAGGTAAACGCTGCGTGCTTCTGATCCGTGGTAAATACACCGTTATAGAAGTTTCCATCAATCTCCAAGCGTGGTTCCTTCATTGGAACATTGGAGAACAATTCGATCTTCATTGGCTGATCCATTTTGAATCGAAGGACATCCTCTACAAAATGATAAACAACGTTCTCCGGTCTCAATGAAATGGTGATAATGGGAACCACTACCTCTTCCAAGCTAGCTCCGCCGTGCACTTCCAGATTGGCTTTCCGGCTCCCCTTGAATCTCTCATAGTTTGCCAGTACCGCATATCCGTCTTCATAAGCGGCCTGCGGAATTTTCGGATCCTCTTCACAAGGGCAGCAACGTCCGCTATGCTCCCCCTTTTCCTCCAACTCCAGCATGGAGCTATTCTCTTGCTTGTAAATGACTGCAAGACGACTTGCACCGTGGTCTGAGAGAATGACTGCTTTTTCATAGCTGCTCTGAACCAATTGAGATCGGATTTCACGAATTTCCTTATCGATAATCTCCAGTTCCCGGAAGATATGGATCGGGTATTCACAAACCTGATAGTCATAGTTCTGACTGTGATGCTTCAACTCATCCAGTGCGCCGATATCCTTTGTGTTCAGCAGTTGCTTGAATTCTTTGTTTTTCACTGTAATAGACGGCAGTTCACAGTGTGCAATATTGACCTCATAGATCAGCCCATATTTCTCGCATTTGGCCTGAATGTAGGCAAGATACTCCACGCCTAACGCATCAAAGAAATATGCCTGCACGCCCTTTTTATCCATTGCCTTCACGATTGCGCTGCGAGGCTGAAGTTTATAGAAGGGCCGCTCTGTTGCGAAACGATTCACTGTTTCAAGGAATGACGGCTCAATGTGATTTTGTATTTTTTGCCGCTTATAGCTTCTGAAATACTCCGTCAGAACCTCACGGAAAGATGCATCCTGTTCCGCCAACCTTGTATTCGAGCTGTCAAAGGAAAAGTTGTTCATATAAAGCGAAAGCTCCGGGAACCCGTGGCGAATCACCGATTTCAGTTCCTCTTCACCCCACTCGTTCTGATCTACAATCTGCATAAAAGTGTATTCTTCATCTGCAGTTGCGTCCGTCAGATAATAAACAGCCTTCTTCCCATGTCTGCCGACATTGTCACAATAGGACTTGATCTCCGGCAGGTTCTCCGGAAGATCATCCAGCAGCTGCTCTCGCTCCCTGTAGAATGTCTCAAACCTGACATCCTCTGCGGAAACCTCTAACAGGTCCTGATAAATATGATGTTCAAGCTCTTCACAGGTTTTCGAATGTTCCAGCACAAATGTGATATATCCATTGTTCCCTGCACCCACAACCTTCATTGCAAGCCACAAAAGCCATATCTCATTTGCGTCCCCTGCAGAATAAGTGTCCCC
>CAVAJA010000355.1:0-4628 GCA_963588615.1 Lachnospiraceae bacterium
AGCGATGATGCAAAAGAGATATGTTCTTATTTGAGAGAGCTGCGTCATCCTTTGTTTGGCTTGAATCCTGCGCTTACAGCAGAAGACTCAGAGATTAACGCATACCCTGCGGTAATAACAGCCGCAACAAGTCTTTCCGGAAAAGAACTGGCTTATTCACTGAATTTTCCTCAGAAATCCATTGCTGGACTTCCAGTAATAGAATGTGCGGAATTTGGCAGAAACGTCGTGAGCTATGCTTCGAATAAAAAAGTGACAGATTCTCTGCGTATCGGAAATATCTATCACATGAACCGTGCTGAGAATGCTTTAGTTCAGCTCACCAAGAAATCATTTTGCTCACATACATTCATCACCGGCAGTACCGGCTCTGGTAAAAGCAATACAGTTTATCAGATATTAAATGAAGCATTGGAGCTGGGTACAAAGTTCCTCGTTATCGAACCGGCTAAGGGCGAGTACAAGCATGTGTTCGGAAATGAATCTGATGTCACGGTTTACGGAACTAATCCATATCTCAGTGAGCTTCTGAGGCTCAATCCGTTTAGCTTTCCGGGGGGCGTTCACATCTTTGAACATCTGGACAGGCTTGTTGAGATTTTCAATGTATGCTGGCCGATGTATGCAGCCATGCCAGCCGTGTTGAAGAGTGCAATCAAGCAGTCCTATTTGGATTGCGGATGGGATTTGATGAGATCCACCAACAAGTACGGCGAGGCAATCTATCCGACATTTGCCGATGTTGCGCAGAATATAAAGACCATTATTGATTCAAGCGAGTATGATGCTGAGAACAAAGGTGCCTATAAAGGCTCTTTGTTGACAAGGCTTGAGTCGCTGACGAACGGCATTAACGGAATAATCTTCACCGTTGATGAGCTCGAGCCCGAGAAACTGTTTGAAGAAAATGCCATTGTTGATCTAAGCCGCGTTGGATCGACCGAAACGAAGTCTCTCATCATGGGTATGCTTGTTCTGAAGCTGCAAGAATATCGGATGACTGGTGCGGTGAAAATGAATACAGATTTGAGACATATTACTGTCTTGGAGGAAGCCCATAATATCCTTCGTCGGACTTCATTTGAACAATCCTCAGAAGGATCAAACCTGACAGGCAAGAGCGTAGAAATGATTTCAAACGCGATTGCTGAGATGCGTACATATGGAGAGGGCTTCATTATTGTAGATCAGGCTCCAGGCCTGCTTGATATGTCTGCAATCCGCAACACCAACACGAAAATCATCATGCGTCTTCCGGATCAGAGCGACAGAGAACTTGTTGGCCGTTCTGCTAACTTGAACGATGACCAGATTACAGAGCTTGCTAAACTCCCCTGCGGAGTCGCCGCAATCTATCAGAATGAATGGATACAGCCTGTTCTTTGCCAGGTTGATGAATTCAAGACAGGCGGAAAGTGTTTTGAATATACTCCGGACGGCGATGTGTTCCATGAGCAGGAGACCAAGGAGATTTCCAATTCCCTTCTGGAATGCATCATGAATAATGAAATACTCCGAAAAGATGATAAAGCGGACATTCAAAAGCTCCGCCAGCTGATTATTAAATCGAAGCTTGATTCCACGATCAAGACTGATTTCATGGAATATATTGATTCGAATAAAGAGACTTCCATCAGCTCTCTCCGCAAGATGATGTACGATTTCTTGTCTGCGGAGAAAGCAATTGATTCCTCGAAAAAGTGCAGTGAACTATCTGAGTGGGCAAATTCGGTCGTTAATGCTTTGCGGCCATCCATTAAGGATTACTCCAAGAAGCAAATCAATCTGGCACTTGCGCTTCTCGTTTATGAACAGACTACTCGAGATGCATCCTATAACGACTTATATTGTCGCTTTATGGAAGTGTATCAATCGAGAGGAGGGGTTTTGTGATGCTCAGTGAAATTAGCAAAAACGATGTTAAAGAAATACAAGACGCTGAAATGCCAAGCTATCGAGACATTAAACCTGAATCCGGCATGAGTGTAAGTGAAGCAAACAAACATTTGGATAGCCTTTTCAATAGGGATGCTCTTGCAGTAAATAAGGTAGACGGAAAGATTGGTGAGGAGCCTAAACAGTATTTTGATGATAAGGGAATCAAGTATCGAGAAAGAGATAAGCTGGAGCCCAGCACCAAGTATGAACGAAATGGATACATCTACAAAACTGACAAAAAAGGGAGAATAGTTTCTGCTGAAGGAAAACTAAAAATGCGCGATCCAGAGTATACGAGAAATATGGAGAACGTACGTAAAATAGATCCCAAAGAATATAAGGATACGGATGATCAAGGTCATCTGATAGGTCATCAGTTCGGTGGCAGTGATAAATTGGAGAACTTAGTTCCGATGGATACAAAACTGAATCGAGGTGATTTTGCAAAATTGGAGAACACGTTAGCAGACGCTGTTAAAGATGGAGCGGATGTTCGGCTGAAAGTCGAGCCTGTTTATAAAGACGATTCTGCGCGTCCAATAGAATTCAGAGTGTCATACAGTATTGATGGTGAAAAGGATGCGGTTGTTTTTAAGAATAGGAGTGATGATTGATATGATGAACGAAAAAGTATATCAGGCAGTACTTGACACAATAGAACCACTGCTTCCGGATAAATGGTCTAAGCTTGTTGTGTATCTGGAATACGGCGAAGATTCATACTCATTCTCTTTTTTTTACAATGACGGAAAGAAGTATATTAAATGCTTTGACGTTCCCGGGATTTCAGAGAAAGCATTATTTTCAATCTTCAAGAAGATAGATCAGATTGTGGCACCGGAAAGAAGCAAGTGTAAAGCAGACTTATGGAGCAATCTGACGATGGTTGTCGATGCGGCGGGAAACATGCGCACTGACATCGACTATACGGACTTATCTTCTGGAACTTATCAATTCAGGAAAGCATGGAAGAAGAAATATTTAGCCTAATTAGTGGGCATGATATTTTGATAGATAAGGAACGAAAAGGTGAAAGTCTTAATCAAGAGTAGGTTTTCAGAGTGGAATTTCGAGAAAGAAATCGACTATATTGGAGAAGGTTGCTGTGAAGGCGCAGTCATTTCTCTGGAAGATCTAATACCGTATTTAAGCGATGATATTGGCGGCCTCTATTATGGCTTTCTTGCCGATTGCAGAGTAATTCCGAGAGGCAGGTTTGATGAAACAAAGATCTGGTCCTTTGTGTGTGATTGTACGCGCAGGAAAATAGAAGAAAATAGAGAAAAACTGGTTCTGGAAGTTTCGGACAAGTCATCGCTCCACACTGTAAATATAACGGATATGTTGCTGGATATGCTTGAGGATGATTCTGGCACAGGAGAATTTGATGCAGTTTTGAGCGGATATGTGGAGAACTGCCTGATGGAGTTCGTGAAGAGCAGCTCTTGGCACATTGAAAAAGACTGTCTGTGGTTTGGAGGAGAAGACCGTTTGGGATCCTGGAGAATTGATTCTGCAACAGTGCAGGATGATTTGGCATTTTGGTTTGAATATGATAGTTGGACAGTTATGGAATGGCTGGGCAATTTTACAGAGTGTTTTCTTATTTGGTATACGGCTGAGTGCGGATGTTGGACACCGGACATGAACGAGATTCGCGAGAAGTGTCCGATTCCTTTTGATAAAACAGATACTGTTGGGAGTCTTATTGCAAAAGCATCAGCATTGTGCGAGCCAGGTTAATGGTGCCTATTATGAATTTCGAAAGTCAATGGAACGAGGCCTGACTGGATGTCAGGGTAGTCTGTACCATCACAAAACCTAAAGGAGGAGCGGAAATGCGTTATAATCGCCTGTTTGACTGGGACAGAGATGGGAAGCTGGAGCCGGATGAGTTGCGGCGCATGGATGAGTATCTAAGCGATGACGATGATGAGCCGGACGAAGAGGAAGAGCAGGAGGATGAACTGCTCATGCACGGCCTTGACAGTGATTCTCTGGCGGAGATGGATGAGGACGATCGCAGGATGACCCTTGAGGATGCCGGATTGGATCCGGATGACTTCGATGAATTCTAAGATATTATCACAGGGGTCAGGAACACAGCGAGATCGCAGAGTACTATGCCATAGAAGATTTGGATGAGGCGAAGGCGTATCTGGAGAAGCCGGTGCTGGTTTGCAGAGCAGGAGACTGATATGCAGCTATTGAATTATGGAGATGTTGGTGCTTCTACCGTCTTGATTCAGCCGGTGGATGACCATGATCTGGTGGAAATGGATGCGGAAATTGCTGAGATCAGGGGACGTGTGAAGGCGGACTTTCAGTTGATTGCCGTGAAGGTGAACAGCTGGAATCAGGATCTGTCGCCGTGGCAGGCATCGGCCGTTTTCGGGAAGGAAGACTTCGGAAGTGGAGCAGCAGAGATGCTGCAGTTTATCCTGGAGCAATGTCAGGATCGCAGCAAAACCTATTACCTGGGCGGTTATTCGCTGGCGGGCCTGTTCTCACTGTGGGCAGCATATCAGACGGATCGGTTTGCTGGTGCTGCAGCGGCTTCACCGTCGATTTGGTTTCCGGATTTTCTGCAGTATATGCGGGAACACGACATTAGAACAGAGAGCGTGTATCTGAGCCTTGGGGATCGCGAGGAGAAAACTCGGAATTCGGTGCTGGCAGCGGTCGGTGAT
>CAVAJA010000356.1:0-4522 GCA_963588615.1 Lachnospiraceae bacterium
GAATAGCCATCAAAAAAACAACAATCAGTAGACTCACCATTTATCTACCTCTTTTCCAGTCATCATCTCAAATAAAAAAAGAGCACTGGCCGCAAGGTCAATGCTTCATAAAATTTATGGTAAAACAGCGTTAGCATCTTCCGTGCATCACTGTCTCACATATTATCATATTTTTACATTTTCTTCAATCAGCTATATGCTTTGTCGCACAAATAGCACAACACGTATGTTTCTTTCTGACAGGTGTCTTTTACCGCTCACTCTCTTGAAAATGCTTTCTATCTGGCGTTCTGTCAAGCAGTGCCCCCCTAACGTTTCGCGAGATGATCTCCTCGTACTCTTCCACTTTTCTGCGAAGGCTGGCATTCTCCCGTTCAAGATTGATCCTGCGCAGCTGCCCCTGAACTGACTTGTAGGGAAGCAGTTCCTTCTTCAGAGCAGAGACCTCATCCGTCAGCTTTCGAATCTGCGCATTGGCGACATCCAACGCCTTCTGAAGCTTTGATTCCTTCTTCTCATAGACCACAAGCCGTTTTGCCATTGCTGCCAGCTTCTCAAATACGCTGCGCTCCACGGATACCTTGGATGTGAATGGGATGGATTTCACCTCTGCTTCGATTTTGCTGATGTCCTGCAGCTCAGACTGCTGGTTCTCCAGCTTTTCCATTTTCCGGTCAAGCTTCGCCACCAGCTGTTCCTTCTGCTGACTTTCCTGGGTCAACTCTGCCAGTCTGTCCTGTTCCCGCTGCACCTTGAACTGCGTGACCGTCAGATGCTCCTCGGAGCTTCCTCGCTCTCCTCGTTCAATGTCATCGTACCCGGCTTCCTTCATGTGCCGGAAGAAATCGTCCTGCAGCACACTGTAGGATTTTCGCAGAACCGGTTTGCCCTTTGTGCTCAGCATCGGATTTCCCTGCTCATCCAATGCTGGTTTTGATTCCCACTTCTTGCTCATGCTAACCTGGTGAATGGTCTCCTTCACCGTTCCGACCAACGCCTTGTCCTTGCACCGCTTTGTCCAGAGAATCTGCTTCTCCACCACTGGGACATAAACCACATGAAGATGATAGTGGTAGACATCTTCGCCCAGGGCTTCCGACATAGCCCGGTTCCGCTCATCCGCATGCATCACAGCGGACAGGATATACTGCTCGCTTCCCACAATTTCCACCGCACTCCGGTAGGCTTCTTCATAGAATTGTTTAGCAAATTCATAACCGCCGTGATTGTAGAAGTATGCTGAATTCACATCAAAGATCAGCTCGCCGAACTTCACGGCATCGGCCTTCAGTCCTCTTGTGGAAATGCTTCCGTCCGCCACCATCCGTTCAAACAGCTCCCGGTATCCGGCCTCCGGCGTCTTGAAATGCACATTCATTGACGTCCGCTCCGGTACAATGTCCTGATTAACGTAGGACTCCTTTTCTCTTTCATTGTGCGCCTGCATATTGCTGACATCTGTGTCCGCCATCCTGGCGTTCCGCACACTGGTGCGGTTGATTCCATCGCCTCTTGCCATAGGCATTTACCTCCTCAACAAATTCTTGTTTTTTGATTCTTTTTTGCTTATCTGTCATTTTATCTGGGCAACTCTTCGTGGTTTGCACTTCCGTTGGAAGTGTAATAACCCACTATGATACTTTCAGCCTGCGGCTGCAAAGTACCGTGGGCTCTCCCGAGGGGATGCCGGCTTTCGCCGGCAATGTTTCTCTGCAAGAAATGCAATAAATACAGAGAATTGCTTATGCAGCCTCCGGATTCATCCGCACAATCGTATCCGGCCTTCGTCCGACGCCCTTGTATTCCTGTGGAATCCGCAGCAGGTAGCCATGCTCCTCCAGCAGCTCCAGCGTCGGATCAATCTCCTCTGTCTTACGGAAGAACTTCCCCCGACAGACCTGGAACAGTTCTGTCCGCTTCACCTCCGGCTTGCCAAATTTCTTCAGCTTCGCCAGAACAAACTTTGCCTTCCGCACATTCAGATCGCCACCCATCATGGAGTAAGCATAGGCAGAGTGTGCTAGGAAATACTGTCCGATCTGTATGGCTCTCTGAATCGTCTCCGCCGAGATCAGTTCCTCCGCCGAAGACATTTCCGCACTGTGCAGAAGTCCGGCGATCCGCAGTACGGCGCCGATATACTTGTTGCCCCAATCTGCAATAACCTGTCCCTCACCCAGGAGATACTTCTCATGCTTCGCAAAGCAATCCGCGATCACATCCGTTGCTTCCTCCGTCAGATGAAGATGCAGCGGTTCTTCCGGTACCGGAATCGCCATCAAAGAAAAAATCAAATTTCTGTAGCTTCCGGCAGTTTCCTCCGGCACCGGCGGTGTCCGAAAGGTTCTGGTGCCGATTCTGGAAGCCGGACAGGAATAGAGGAATCTCGCGATCAGGCCACGCCCATTCATGTTGGGATTTTCCATGATTTCGTTCAGTACACTGGGCTGTATCGATAGAATTGCCGTCAGGGCCGGATGATGAATCCGCTCTGCCGCGCGTCCCATACGATCGATATAGATTTCATCACCGCAGTGGCCCTTGAGCCAGACATCAATGTTCGGCTTACCGGAATATCGACCGGCCATGATGTCAAAGATCCCTCCCTCTGTGGAGATCACGGACAGAATTCCGTTGTTGTTGGCAATCAGACTGGTCAGAGCCTCACTGGAGCAATCATCTGCAAAGAAACGCACCGGCTTCAGTTCCTCCATTTCCTCAAGCTCCGCCTCCAGCTGCTGAAGCTCCAGCTCCATCGACGTATCCAGCTTCGACTCCAGCCTTTTCTTGATACCGGCAATCTGGCGTTCCAATGCTTCCCGTTCCTGTCGGTTTCTCCTCAGCTCTGCTTTCCTACCTTCATTGAACTCCTGCTCATATTCATACAGGTACTTCGTCATGGACTTCATCACACTGGACTTCCGTTCTCCCGGGGCTGCGACCACAACCGTATAGAGATTCAGCGGCTCACAGTAGCCGGATATGCCTTCCACCACATATTTCCCCTGCAGACAGGCTGCCAGCACACCCAGTGAGATCACAGCCGCCATATCCGGTGAGGTCTGACTGTTTTCCGCTACCGCAGCCACATAGTCCTTTACGACATCCGGCAGTGCATCGATCGGAAATTTCGGCAGATCCGCACACTCCGGAACCAGCGGCGTTAAAGGCGCAAAGGCATTTCCCTCTGATGTTTCCTTCTGTTTCTTCTCATCTACAGCTGTCCGCATCTTGTCCTGAGCTTCATCTTTTTTGAGTGCTTCTTGCTCAACCATTGCCGTTGCTTGCATTCGCACACCTGCGTCCGAATTCTCCGGCACTGGTATGCTTGATATACGTGGCTGGCGTGCATCCTCCTTTCTGCGAGGCATGTACACCTCTCTGCACTGTGCAATGGCTCTCCGAATCGTCAACGCACCGTAGGTACTGCCGGACTGTACCCGGTTCCACTTCTCCCGCATCAAACCAGATCTCCGGAACAACGCGTCCATTTTCGCGTCATCCTTTCCCGTCCAGAAAGCCAGGTAACTGCACAATGCCATATCTGCTTCTGAATGAGAAGAATATCCCACGGTGGAACCATCCCAGAGGACCGAGAAGGCGTTTCCACTCCGACTCGCCTTTGCCAGTTCAACAATGTCCTCCAGATCCGGCACCGATTCGCCTGCATTTACCGCATTTCCTGTATTTATTGCATTTCCTGCAAAAGTCTCGCCCTGCTTTTCCGGTCTTTTCATGAATTGATCCAGCAGAATCTTCAATTCTTCTGTCCGATCACCGAATTCGTAGGCTTCACAGGCTTTTCTGGTAACCGTCACATACTTATTTGTTGCACCGGCCACATAGACCTCAATGCCCTTCTTGTGGTTCATGATGTAGTATCGGCCGACATCATACTGGAATCCGTCCGCACGGAAGAGGATGTGAACCCCCTCTCCGCTGGGACTAAGCTCCGTATAGCTGTGCATCAGCGCAACGATCTCTGCTGCATTGCCGGTATACTGTCCGTCCTTCACGCAATGATCCAGATCAATGGCACAGATGCCGTCAAAAATGCCGATTCCGATTCCTTCATACCCTTTGGCCCTGATGGCCGTCCGGAAATCTGCAAAGCTACTGCGGTCATTGCTCCGCGCCATCTGTCCTGTCACAGGATTGTAGGGAACCTTCGTCCTGCAACCGTTTCTTTCTTCGTATCGCCAACAACAGAACCGTCCGTTTTCCTGCAGCTGCTCCGGGAAACTGCACGGTTTCTGCATTTTCCCGTGGTCTGCCGTCTGACTTTGTGCTATAGTGTCATTGAAATTTTCTGGTGACTGCCCTACATCTGCGCCAACAGATGTGCTCGGGGCGGTCATTTCTTTATTCAGCATCATTCACATTCCTCCTTCATTCCACCTAAGATAACAGCGATCATTCTGATCAGTCCCAGTAGTTCATCGTCCACCTCCTTTCCGGCCTCAATCCGTTTCAGCTCCTCCTGCATTGCGGCAAGCTGACCTCTCAGCGCCTTGTATACTCT
>CAVAJA010000357.1:0-4337 GCA_963588615.1 Lachnospiraceae bacterium
AAACGGAAGGAGCAGGAGCGATGAACGAAAAGGTGAAAAAGCAGCTGATCCTGAACACTCCGTATGCGGTCATTGGCCTTGCAGCCACCAACTTGGGAGAAGCCTGGCGGCTGGCTGGGGGAACCAATGCTTCTGAAAAGCTGCAGAGTTTGATTATGGACGGATGCTTCCAGCAGGCGTTTTCGAATATCTTGCCCAGTATCCATCCCATGGACCTTTGTGTCGGAGCTGCCGTAGCCGGGGCGCTCCGACTGGCGGTATATCTCAAAGGCAAGAATGCTAAGAAGTACCGTCAGAATGAAGAATACGGCTCCGCCAGGTGGGGCACCCACGCGGACATCGAGCCCTACATCGATCCGGAGTTCCAAAACAACGTCATCCTCTCCCAGACGGAGCGCCTGACGATGAATTCCCGGCCGAAAAATCCAAAGTATGCCAGGAACAAAAACGTGCTGGTAGTCGGCGGTTCTGGCTCCGGTAAGACACGGTTTTTCATTAAGCCGAACATCCTGCAGTTCCATAGTTCATATTGCGTTACCGATCCAAAAGGCACACTCATAAATGAGGTGGGAACCGCATTATTGCGGAAGGGCTATCGCATTAAGATTTTGAACACAATCAATTTCAAGAAGAGCATGCACTATAACGCCTTCTCCTATATTCACGATGAGAAGGACATTTTGAAGCTGGTAACCACGCTGATTGCCAACACCAAAGGCGACGGAAAAGGAGGTGATGAATTCTGGGAGAAGAGCGAAAAACTCCTGTATTCGGCGCTGATTGGTTACATTCATTATGAGGCACCAGAAGAGGAGCAGAACTTTGCTACCCTCCTGGAAATGCTGAATGCGATGGAGGTCCGCGAGGACGATGAGGAGTTCAAAAATCCGGTGGATCTGATGTTTGATGAGCTGGAGAAAAAGGATCCGGAACATTTTGCAGTACGGCAATATAAAAAGTACAAACTGGCGGCAGGAAAGACCGCTAAGAGCATACTTGTTAGCTGCGGTGCCCGCCTTGCGCCTTTTGACATTAAGGAACTTCGCGAGATCACTTCTTACGATGAGTTGGAGCTGGATACGTTGGGCGACCGGAAGACGGCACTCTTTCTTATCATGTCGGATACGGATTCGACGTTCAACTTTCTGATCAGTATGGTTTACAGTCAGATGTTTAACCTGTTGTGCGAGAAGGCTGATGATGTATACGGCGGGAGGCTGCCGGTGCATGTGCGATGTCTCATTGATGAGTGCGCCAACATTGGCCAGATTCCGAACCTGGAGAAGCTGGTGGCGACGATCCGAAGCCGAGAGATTTCGGCATGTCTCGTGCTGCAGACCAAGTCACAGCTGAAGGCGATTTACAAGGACAACGCCGATACCATTGTGGGCAATATGGACTCCCAGATCTTCCTCGGCGGATCCGAGAAGACAACACTGAAAGATCTCACGGAAGTCCTGGGAAAAGAAACCATTGATATGTACAATACCGGCGAGAGCCGCGGTCAGTCCCAGAGCTACAGCATGAATTACCAGAAGCTGGGACACGACCTTATGAGCATGGATCAGCTGGCGGTGATGGACGGTTCGAGATGCATTGTGCAGGTAAGAGGCGTGAGACCTTTTTTCTCAGACAAATACGACCTGACCCGGCATCCGAATTATAAGCTGACAGCGGATTATGACAAGAAGAATTGGTTTGATATCGAGAAGTTCCTGAGCCACAAGCTGGTGCTTCACGCAGAGGATAAATACCAGGTAATCAAGACAGAGTAGGGCATTCCTTAATGGAATGTCCTTTTTTGATGCAACCAATGCGTCAAAGATCGAGCATGTCTGCGTCTTAGCGAGCTCAGATTGAGATGTTCATCGTCGATGAAACTATAAACAGCAATGAAGCAAGTAAAAGGGAGAAATGCCATGAAGAAACGTCTGGTAACAATTTTGACCGGACTGACAGCAATATCAATGTCGGCAGCGATGCCGGTATGTGTTTTCGCAGCGGAAAATGATGCTGCGGCTGAAACGAATAATGAAGGAATTGAATCCACATCAACTCCGGAGGTTCGTGAGGAAACGGTTCATAATGTGGATGGCAGCACCACGACCACCACAACTTCCACGGTAACAGAGACTACAACCACTCCGCTGGATCCGGTGGTTACGACAACGACGATAACGGAAGAGGACTCTGATTATCATACGATTACCGATGAAGAAGGCAACGAGCTGGAGGCGTATGAGAAGACAACGACGACTGCGGAGTCGGAAATCCGTACAGAGACGGTCACGACAATGACGGTGACAACAGAGACTTCTCAGATGACGAATGCCGTAGAGACCGAGAATGCGGCCGTGGAAAACGTGACGGATTCGAGTGGAGCTGTAAAGGCTGATGCGGAGACGGAGACTGCTGCAAAGGAATTCCTGGAGGACCAGAACGTCACTGCTGATTTTGCAATCTATGCAGACAAGGTCGACGAATCGATCGGGCACGTTGACGGTAATGTTGCAGTGAACACGATGGCGACCGGCGGCCAGGTCGATGTCATGAACAAGGATGACAGCCAGTATGGTGTCGGCAATGCCGATCCGTATGCTGAGAATGGCTATTCCTACATTGGCAGCACGGAGAACGGGACGACCATCAAAACAACGTCCAACCAAACCAAAGATGGCGAGGTCCTGTCCAAAATTGTTGTCGGTGAGAATGTAACGGTCACTGACAATGCACACGGCAGTGCCGGACATTTTCAGCTGGAGACTGCCGAGACAAAGGCAGAGGGAGGTGTAACGTCTGAGTGCGCGGCGCAGCTCGCTGCAGGAGACAGCCGTCTTTCGGATATCGAGAAAACTAGCGACATCAATACCAATCTAGATCAGATCGCAGAGTCTAGCCAAAGGCTGATTGATGCAACGAAGGACGAGGACGGCACAGGATCAGCTGAGAATGATCTCAATAAGATAGCAGCTGCCATCGAGTCCCTGGTTCAGCGGCAGAACACGGAGAATTCTGTAAATGAGAATGGAACGAGTATTCTGAATGTCACCATTCACAGCAGACTCCTTACGGATGCTCGGTATACGAATGGGCTGAATAACTCGAAGATCTTCCAGGATCTTATTAAGAAGAACACTTCGAACACCAGGGTCATTGTCAGCGTAGACTGCAGTGACGCCGACGAGACGGCAGGAATTATAGCCTATTGCAATCCGTCGAACGACATTAACAACTACGACAACAGGGCTGCGAACCTGTATTGGAACTTTGGCTCCTACACAGGAAAAATAACGTTTGAGAGCCAGTGGGTCGGCAATATCATTGCTGCGAATGCAACCGTGCATGCCAATGCAGGCGTTCAGTCCGGAAGAATTGTCGCGAGGACTGTTGGGCATAAAAGCGGAGAGATCCACATGGCAGTCAGCGGAAATGTGGCGACTAAAAAGGTGACCAGCGAACCGATTGTTACGAGATCGGATAAGAAGACGGTGATCGTTTCGTCTGAACCCAGCATAACGTATCGGTATCGCTTGAAGGAGCAACCTACGGAGCCAGAACAGCCGTCAACGCCAGTTGTACCGGAGATTCCATCAGAGCCGGACCAGCCTGCGACGCCGGTTGTGCCGGACACTCCGTCGGAACCGAGTCAGCCGACGAACCCTGAAGTGCCGGTGAATCCGTCTACGTCGAACACGCCCGATACCACAGATACCACGAATCCGAATTCGCCAGGCACAGACACAAATGTGGTGACACCATCTGATGAACAGCTACCAATGGTTCTTGGTGAGACCAGAGCCAACGAGACATCTGAGAACTTAGGAAAGGATGAGCGGGCAGTAACGGGCAACGGTCAGAGAATGAGTCCGCAGACCGGAGATGACTCCAATATAGCGTTATGGGGCAGTCTTGCCGCAGAATCTTTGTCTGCGCTTGGATTTGCGCTTATGAAAAGGAGACATTTCTGATCTGGGGGTTTTGGAATATTTAGGCAGAAGAGAAGGTGGGACATTCCAGATGGGATGTCCTTTTCTAATGCCGGAAAGGAGAAAGATGGCAGATACGAGACCGCTCATGCCGGGAGATATTCCGGAATGGGTACAGGAAGCAGAGAAAGCAATGGCAAACGGAGAGGCGTTTGAAGCGCCGGAGCGGAAAGAAGTGGCAATTAAGTTCGGCAAGGGACTTGTGGGGGATCTGTTTACCTCGAAGAATGGACGCGAGCTGGTGGAAGTGAAGATCCCGAATGTCGATCGGGAGGATCATACGCCGTGGGCATCCTTCGTGATTTCGCCCAAGATGATCCATGACAACAAATTCGGCAAGGGCGTCTGGAT
>CAVAJA010000358.1:0-3949 GCA_963588615.1 Lachnospiraceae bacterium
GCAACATTGTCCTTGCGCTGAGAAAGCACATCGTTCATGAGGCTGACGGCATCCTGCACTAACGCCTTGTCGGGATACTTCTTGCCCTCATAGCCCTTCAGCAAGTCCTCATAGTGAGTCTTCTGCTCGGTGAATTTATTGATGATAAAGGCAATCATGCCGTCTTCATCATTCGGCACATCCATAACATCAAAGTAATCACGGAGGAACTCCTTCGCCTCTTTCAAATTCGCTGCGGTTACGCTCTGGCGCTGGGAAACCATCGTCTTCCCGATCTCGCTCTTTTTGCGCAGCATATCCGGAAGCTTCGGGTCGCTCGGCTGTATGGTGTTGCCGGCATATTTCACTGTGACCTTCTGGTCATAGATCAACATGGCAACAACGGCGGCAACATCAATTTCACGCCAGCCGTAAGGAATTGCCTGATAGCGGGACTGAATATCTGCCATAGAGGTCGGCAGCATCTTCTTTGCCTGCATCTCCAGATATTCTTCCACTCTTGCCGCTGCGGACTGATTATGACGCATTCCGTCCAGCCGCTGCTGTCCGCCACCGGTAAGAATCTGAACAATGTCATCATCGCTTTCTGCATTCTGTGTGATCAGATCCAGCTCGCTGTAAACATGAGCGACCAGATACTCAAGAGCTTGCTCAATCTTGCTCTTAGCATCGCCGCCCTTGAAAGTCAGGTGTTCGCCATCCACATAGAATTCCGCGCTTTCGATTGCCTTGCGAAGTGCGTCCATTGCTGTCAGGTCATAAGTATTGGCCTCGTCCTGCTGGTCACGAATGATGTCCTGAACGGACTTTGGCAGCTGAGATACATTGCGCTGCTTTACATACTTGCGAATCTTCATGGCATTTTCTAAGGATTCGTAGTACGGGGTATCGCCAAGAACCACGATAGCCTGACCTGAAGATTCCGTCATCAGCCGCATATCGCTCTTTTCAATGGCATCCGTCGCCACGGTCAGGAAGCGCAGCTTCATGCCTCCGGTCGCAGCACCAACTGTCACTCCGTCAACCATCTGGTCAAAGGAGAAGTCATACTTACCGTAACGGAACTTCTTTGATGTATAAATATCGCCGTAAACGATCTGTGCGATGCGCTCCACGATGGCGGCAGTATCTACGGGTGTATTTTTGATTTCACGCTGAATATCCTGTTCCTCGTCGGTCAGGAAATTATATGTGTCTCCGGTGCGGCCGATATAGTTCTGGCTGAGCAGTCGGTCAAGAGACTTGCTGACTGCCTCGCGCAGCGTAATCTTATCTGCGCGGATATCATCAGCCATCAGGATCACGATATTGTCTAGGTTGGATTTAATGTCATCCACATATCTGATGAGGTACAGGAGCTTGAGTACATCCACGTCGTATGCTTCGATGCCTGCTCCGCTTTCTGCAGCTTTCTGGCAGCGCTCAATCACGCGGCGGATTGAACCGTCCAGAAAGCTGTGCACCGTGTCATAAAAATGGAAGAACGGAACCAGCGTATACTCATCATGGTTCTGAACTTTCTGAGCCGCTTCCTGGAAACCAGAGAGCATGGAACGTTCACCGCCGGAGAAGTGCTTGCCAACACTGCCGTGCTTACGAATTTCTCCGAACACCTTCTGCATGATGATGAACTGATACGGCACAAAAGGATAGTCCTCGGCAAACTCCTGCGGACCACTGAATCCCTTAATGTCCAGAATGGAATCCGTGAAGCTGAAGAGATTGCGCAGCACAGAATCATTTTCGTTGTACAGTGCTTCCAGCTTCGGAGTGACTTCCGGCTTCTTCTTCAAAATACGCTTCTGGATAACCTCATCCACAGAGGAAGAAGTAAGGGACAGACGGGTCTTGAAACGTGCCTGGATACGAGAAAACTCATCTGCACGTACCTTGATGATCTCGTCGATGGCCTCCTGTCCGGTGCAGATTACCCACACAGAACTGCCGCACTCGCTACCAATCTTCTCGGTCAGAGACTGAAGATTCAGGAGCATATCTGTATCCGTGCCGACATACTGGCCGGCTTCGTCCACCATGAACAGAAGGCGGAAATTCTTCGGCTTGCTGGCGATATATGCCTTGATGTCATCCACCAGCTGTGCGATGGAGAAATCAACAGCAGACTTGTCGCTGAACCAGTTCTGGGCATCTGCCTCGGACATGCCGAGAACTTCCATCAGCGTCGGCACGATGAACTTTCCGTTGAAGGCAAATGCCTTGCGCTGCTCAACCCACGGCTTGCCTTTTTTCTCTTCAAATACGCGGCGGAACTCTTCGGTCTTGCCGCTCTGATCTATATATTTTTCAAGCATTGCCACTTTCAGATTCTCGCCGTAGAAGCCTAAATGGTTGTAGAACATCTTGGCGAAAACGCGCAGCACTGCTGTCTTGTCTTTGTTGATAGAACCCTCAATGTCGATATTGAACAGGATTGTCTCCGTCTCATATCGGGTTGCATTATCGATAAGCATGAAGGTTGCCGGATCGTCCGCAAATTTCTCGCGGAAACGCTCGACTGTCTTCACACCGTCAATTTCTTTGTTTTCAAGCAGGTAGCTCAGCATCTTCAGAAAGTGAGATTTACCACTTCCAAAGAAGCCGGAGATCCAGACGCCCATATCTGAGGTGGGAGTGGTGAAGGAATCCCCATAGTAATTAAAGAATGAGATGAAGTGCTTCTTCAGCTCTTTCGTGATGACATATTCACGGACTTCCTGACTGATAACAGCAGTTTCGTCCTGGTCAACCTTGATGACACCATTTACCTTACGGTTAATGTCATCGTAAAACATATCGCGAATAATCACGTTCGTTTCCTCCTCTTCAGACAACATTGAATGCCCGATAATATGGGTTCGGCGGCAGCTTATCAAATAAGCGCAGATAGTTTCCGTCAAACACGCCCGGATACATTACCAAGATCGGAATCTCCGAGAAAAATGGCTGCATGGCTTCCAGCATTTTATGAACCCTCATGAACGGGAACACATCGCCAACTCCTGTCAGGAGCATGACATCACCGGTTTTAGGCTGATACTTTTCGCGCATCTTGTCGATGAATTCATTTTCACCGATAGCGGAGTGAAGCTGCTCCAGAAGATATTCGCTTCCTTCGCTTTCTTCCATATCCGGTATGCTGTCCAAAATATCAAGATCTTCACAAATCTCAATAAACAGCTGATAGAGGTTGCACTCGATGAGATGGCAGTCAAGGCTTTGATCTGTGATGATTTGATTTAAGAAGTGCGTAACTGTCATTTCATCCTGCGGGTCGTAGCAAAAGATTCGGATATTCACTTCATTCGATAATCCCTTGCCTTCAAGAAAGTCTCTATCTTGTACGAGCTGTCTGAGATTATCGAGGCGCTCATTCAAATTGTTCATATCCCTTGTCCTCCTAACTCAAACAGTTAAATGCAATCAGTGCGGCATTATCGCCGTTTGCCCGAATGCGTTCTTCTAAAAGTGAGCCTATTAAAACCGCATTAAGATGTTCTGAGCGTGTGTTGTCCAGATATTCATTCTCCACTAGTATACGAACGAGAACCTGCTTTATTTTCTGAACCGTCGAATCGCTCCAGGAAGCCACATTGTCATCCTGCTCGGCAAGCCGCATGAAAAACGTATTTAAGTCTACCTTACCAAAAGAGGTGTCCAATATTCGGTACTTCTCTCCGATAACGGTTATCATAAAATCCCACACAAGACGATTTTGCTTCATCATGGCATAGAGGCAAATCTGCTTTGCAGCATCTGCCGGCAGTTTTGCAATGGCATCTATAAGGCAATCGTCATTCATGGAATGAAGGCGCTTCAAGCATCCGCTAGACAGCTTCTTTATTGATTTTTCTGTTGGGTACTGAAAGAGATTGTCCTTCATGATTGCTTCTGTTACTTCCTCATCGGAAAGTCCGTCCGCAAGAAGTTTTGCCGTAGTGCGCATCTCGTA
>CAVAJA010000359.1:0-3822 GCA_963588615.1 Lachnospiraceae bacterium
CTGACCGAGCAGCAAGAACGAATCATTGCACAGCCGTATTTCAGCAGTCAAAACACCTATCCCCCTCGATACTACCAAAGAATTGCCATTAACCGAACGGTTGAAGCTATCGCTAATGGACGTGATCGGCTTTTGCTGGTGATGGCAACTGGAACCGGCAAAACATATACAGCATTCCAGATTGTCTACCGCCTATTGAAGAGCGGCATGAAATCCAAGATCCTGTACCTGGCTGACCGCAACAACCTGGTAGATCAATCTATTCAGCAGGATTTTGCTCCATTGGAAAAGGTCATCCACAAGGTGAATTTCTCAAAAGATGACCCATCCACTATTTCCTCTTATCAGGTTTATTTCTCCCTGTATCAGCAGCTTGCCGGAGGCAATGATGACCAGGAAGAGGATGAGGACAATGCACTTGCAAAGCTGGAGCAGTTGTTCCGTCCGGACTTCTTTGATCTGATTATCGTTGATGAGTGTCATCGAGGTTCTGCAAAGAAGGAAAGCAACTGGAGAAAAATACTGGAGTACTTCAGCTCGGCAACGCAAATCGGTATGACGGCAACGCCGAAGGAAACCAAGTACGTTTCCAATATCGACTATTTTGGAGAACCGATTTACACATACAGCCTGAAAGAAGGCATTGAGGATGGCTTCCTTGCGCCATTCAAGGTCATCAACATATTGACAGACATTGGCGATGGCTGGAGGCCGCGCAAAGGTCAACGAGATATATACGGCAATGAAATCGAAGATCGCATCTATACAAACAGTGACTACGATTACAACATCATCATTGAAGACCGTATTGAGCAGGTGGCGGCAGAGATCACCCGTTATCTGAAAAGTACCGACCGTATGTCCAAGACCATTGTATTTTGTGCAACTGAGGACGCAGCGGAGCGCATGCGGGTGGCGTTAGTCAACCAGAACGCTGATATGGTGAAGAAAAATCCGGACTATGTTGTCCGCATCACCGGAAGCGACGCCTACGGCAAGAGCAAACTGGATTATTTTATCTCCGTTTCCGCAAAATATCCGGTCATTGCAACTACATCGAAGCTTCTCTCAACTGGATCGGATTGTAAGATGACAAAGCTGATCGTTCTTGATGAAATGATCGGTTCTATGACGGAATTCAAGCAGATTATCGGACGCGGCACCCGCTTGAGAGAAAAGGATGGCAAAACGCATTTTGTGGTCATGGACTTCAGAAATGTTACCCGCCTTTTTGCAGACCCTGACTGGGATGGCCCGATTGAGATTGATCCGGATTATGATCCGAAGAAGCCGAAAGATTCTCCTAAAAATCCGGTGAATCCTGATCCGCCAGGTCCGGTTCCGTCCCCAAATCCGAAAGGTCCCAAGCCGATCGTCGATAAGTCCGGATGCCGTGTTGAGATTATCTATAAGACGGTCTCCGTTTATGATGTCAACGGCAAGCTGCTTCGACAGGAAAGCGTTATTGATTACACAAAGGAGAATATTCGCGGCGAGTATGCATCACTGGATAATTTCATTCGCCGTTGGTCTGCCGAACAGAAGAAAGAGAAAATCAAAGAGCTTCTTCTGGAACAGGGTATCGACCTGGAAGCATTGAAAGCAGATCAGGGAATGTCCGATGTCGATGACTTTGACTTTATCTGTCATGTGGCGTTTGACAAGAAGCCTTTGACCCGCAGGGAACGTGCGGAGAATGTAAAAAAGCGCGATTTCCTCAGCAAATACAGCGGTACCGCAAGGGATGTGCTTGAGAAACTGCTGGAAAAATACATGAACACAGGCATTTACGAAATAGAAAACACAGATGTTCTCAAGCTTGACCCGTTCACGCAGTACGGCAAACCGCAAAAGATCGCTTCGTATTTTGGCGGTAAGGCGGGATATTTGAGCGCAGTGCGGGAACTGGAAACATTGCTGTACGCTTAATTAAGACACGATAGGAAGGTATCTCTGATGGGCAATATGTCGAATTTTGTCAAAAGAGTGCGTGACATCATGCGCAATGACGCAGGCATCAACGGTGATGCGCAGCGTATTGAGCAGATTGCATGGATGCTCTTTTTGAAGGTATATGATGCAAAAGAACAGGATTGGGAATGGGACGACGAGAATTATTCGTCCATCATTCCGGAGCCATGCCGTTGGTGCAACTGGGCACATGATGAAGATGGTAAGGGACTGACCGGCGATGCCCTTCTGGAGTTTGTCAACAACACGTTGTTCCCTGTACTGAAGGGCAACGATATCAAGGATTCGTCCGGGAATATTCTGATTGAGGGCGTGAAGGTCACTGCGGAAACGCCGATTAAGAAAGCCATCGTCCAGACAACATTTGCCGACGCAAACAACTACATGAAAGACGGCGTTCTCCTGCGTCAGGTGATTGGCGTCATTGACGAGCTTGATCTGAGCGATTATGAGGAGAGCCACGCATTTGGCGAAATCTATGAGACAATCCTGAAGGAACTGCAAAGTGCAGGTTCTGCCGGTGAGTTTTACACACCACGCGCAGTGACCGACTTCATGGCGCAGATGATTAACCCGCAAATTGGCGAGACCATGGCTGATTTTGCATGCGGCACAGGCGGCTTTATTACCAGCTGGCTGAAGGAGCTGAAGAAGAAAGTCAAGACGACTGAGGACGAGAAGCTCTACGCCAATTCTATCTATGGCATCGAGAAAAAGCAGTTTCCCTACATGCTCTGCATCACAAATATGCTGCTGCACGATCTGGATGTCCCGCAGGTGTTCCATGATAATACGCTTCTGCGAGATGTGCTTGACTATACGGAAGATGACCAGGTATCGGTAATTCTGATGAATCCGCCCTATGGCGGTTCGGAAAAAGCTGAGGTAAAGAATCATTTTCCGTCCGATTTGGCAAGCAGCGAAACGGCTGATTTGTTCATGTCGGTTATCATGTATCGTCTGAAAGAAAACGGTCGTGCGGCAGTCATCCTTCCTGATGGCTTCCTGTTCGGCACGGATAATGCCAAGGTCGCCATCAAGACCAAGCTGTTCTCGGAATTCAATGTGCATACGATCATTCGCATGCCTGGCAGTGTGTTCTCGCCGTATACATCTATCACGACAAATATTCTGTTCTTTGATCGGACGGAGCCGACGACGCAGACATGGTTCTATCGCCTGGATATGCCAGAAGGATACAAGCATTTCAGCAAAACCAAGCCGATGAAACTGGAGCATTTTGCTCCGGCTGTAGAGTGGTGGAATGACCGGAAGGAAATCCAGCTTGACGGATTTGATAAGGCGAAAGCCTACACACTGCAGGAGATTAAGGATAGAAACTATAACATTGATTTGTGCGGTTATCCTCACGAGGAAGAAGAAATTCTCCCGCCGAAGGAGTTGATTCAGCAATATCAGGAGAAGCGAGCCAGTTTGAACGCTGATATCGACCGCATTCTTGCTCAAATTACGGACATTCTTGGTATTGATCTGACCGAGCAGGACTAACTTGAGGTGCCAAACTGGAACCTCAAAGAAAATTGTTTGAGGTTTCAATCTGTGACCTCAAAGCAAGGAGAATGGGCGCATGAATGAAATAACTACAGAAAATTCAAATGCATTGGTTCCTGCCGCAGCCAATAATGCCGATATACGAAGCCTCGTTTATGTGATTCGCGGACAGCAGGTCATGCTGGACAGTGATTTGGCCTTCTTATATCAGGTGGAAACTGGTGCATTGAACAGAGCAATGAAGCGTAATATCGGTCGGTTTCCGGAGGACTTCTGTTTTCAGCTGACCAAGGATGAGTACGAAAACTTGAAATGCCAAATTGGCATCTCAAGTGAGAA
>CAVAJA010000360.1:0-3694 GCA_963588615.1 Lachnospiraceae bacterium
CCGAATGAGATCGTTCCCAAGATCCGTATGCTTTGGAACAGTATCCCTTCGCAGTTGGCAAGAGAAAACAAAAAGTTTGTCTATGGCCTTGTTCGGGAAGGCGCGCGAGCCAAGGATTATGAAACGGCTATTCTATGGCTTTCCGATTGCGGGCTTGTTCATAAAATCAGCCGTGTAAATGCTGCAGGAATTCCCCTAAAAGCCTACGAGGACTTAAAGGCATTCAAACTGTTCCTTGTTGATGTGGGATTGCTTGGGTGTATGGCAGGGCTCCACCAACGCACCTTGTTGGACGGAAACGACCTCTTTATTGAATTCAAAGGCGCACTTACGGAGCAGTATGTCTGCCAGCAGCTGAAAACCATTGAGGATCTGGGCGTTTACTATTACACCAATGACAGGGGGTCCTGCGAAATCGACTTCATTGTGGATACAGGCGAGCAGGTTATTCCTGTAGAGGTGAAGGCTGAAACCAACCTCCGGGCCAAGAGCCTGAGAGTCTATCGGGAGAAATTTGCCCCCGAAATCGCAGTCCGTACTTCGATGGCGGATTTTAAAAAGGAAGACCAGCTTGTAAATCTGCCGCTGTATGCAGTGGAGCAGATTGCTGCCTTGTGAAATTGAGAACACGCTGATTCTGCCATACTGCCAGAAGGAGCACAAGTGCGATTATGGCTGCATAGTACTGAAAGCTTGCTTTTATTCGATTCGCCTAGTATGATGTTCCTGAATCGGAGAGACAAAATGGAGGTGCATTGTAATGACGATCAAGGAAGCAGCTGCCCTATGGGGCATCACGGAGCGACGTGTGAATGAGCTCTGCAAGACAGGGCGTATTCCCGGTGCGTATAAGAATGGCAGACAGTGGCTCATCCCAGATAATGCGAAAAAGCCTGCAGACCAACGCAGCAAGAACATTGCAGCTTCTCAAGTCCCGCGGATGCTGCGCAAGCCCCTGCCTATGGGCGTTTCGGATTTTCGCGACGCCTGCTCGAACTATTATTATGTGGACAAGACCATGCTTATCAGGGATTTTCTGGACGAACGGGCCAAGGTGTCATTATTTACACGTCCCCGCCGATTTGGCAAAACGCTGAACATGGACATGCTTCGCGTTTTCTTTGAGCGTACGGAAGAGAATACTTCTGTTTATTTCAAGAACAAGAAAATCTGGCGGTGCGGAGAGATCTATACCAGGCACCAGGGGCGCTATCCGGTTATTTTCCTTACATTTAAGGACGTAAAATGCCTGAGTTGGGAGGATACGTTTCAGAAAATCCGCAAATTAATCTCGCTGGAATTTATGCGTCATTCGGAGCTTGAAACAAGTGAGGCACTTAACATATACGAGAAGCAGCAATACCGGCGGATCGCCGGCGACACCGCTGATGAGATGGATTATCAGATGGGTCTGCAGCTTCTGTCGCTGCTGCTGCATAAACACTGGGGTCAGGAGACGGTCATCATAATTGATGAATATGACACACCCATCCAGCAGGGTCATAGCTGCGGCTTCTATGAGGAAATCGTGAATTTTATGCGGAATTTCTTCTCGGGTGGTTTAAAGGACAATCCGCATTTGGAGTTTGGCTTCCTCACCGGAATTCTCCGGGTCGCGAAGGAGAGCATCTTCAGCGGCCTGAATAATCTGAAAATTAATTCGATTCTGGACAACCGATATAGCGAGTATTTCGGCTTTACGGCAAATGAAGTAAAGGAGATGGCTGAATACTATGGCACGCCAGAACGGTATCAGGAGCTGTGCGATTGGTACGACGGTTACCGGTTTGGAGATACAGATATATTCAACCCCTGGTCAGTTATTGGATATTTTAATAACGACTGTCAGCCGAAAGCATTTTGGCAGTCCACCGGCAGCAATGATATTATCCGGGAGATATTGGCAGCTGCAACACCGGACATCATGGAACGGCTGAAAATGCTGATGCAGGGCGAGTCCTTCCTGACGCATATTGACACCGGTGTGATCTATCCGCAGATTCGGCAGGATCCGTCCTCGGTTTACAGCTTCCTGCTGGTGGCCGGCTATTTGAAGGCAGTAAGCTGCAGTCAGACCTATGGAGAGGACTATATGTGCGAGGTGGCGCTCCCTAATAAGGAGATTTCATTTGTCTATAGCAAGGAGATTCTGTCGCAGCTAGAAGTGATTATTCCGCGCTCTGACGCAGTCGCCATTCAGGAAGCAATTTACAGGATGGATGCAGATACGCTGCAGAGTACACTGGAACGATTCCTGATTCAGTCGGTCAGCTTCCATGATGCGGCTAACGAAACATTCTACCATGACCTGATTCTCGGGATGTGTGCCATCACTGACAACAGCTACCAGATCATGTCAAACCGCGAGGCCGGCGAGGGACGATTTGACATTCAGATGATTCCTGCGAATCAGCAGCTGCCGGGAATCCTGATTGAGCTGAAGGCAGAGAAAAACTGCACGGAGCAGCAGCTAGAGAGACTGGCTCAGGCCGCACTCAGGCAAATTAATGAGCGCAAATATACCACTGATCTGCAGGCGATGAAGGCTGCGTCCATTATAAAGATCGGAATCGCTTTCTCGGGAAAGAAGGCGAGGATCGCCGCAGAAAGAGAAAATAACGCATGAATATGTCGTTCGTGTGAGGCCAGGCATAAAATTTTACTCGGATGAAGCTGTCTAGAAATTCCAGCCTCGAAATTTCATTCAGGCTCCGTGTGAAATTGTCATTGAAAATTCCTGCCGATTCTGCCATACTACCAGTATGTATTGAAGGTAATTTATGGGGCAAGGGGTTGTTGCATCATCTTGCATCACGAGACACACGGAGGAGGACCTGAATTTGACGAAGGGCAACATGACAGTGAAATTATTTATTGGTGATATTGCGACGAAGTCATTTGTTGGCAACACGGCGATTATGTCGCTTGTAGGCGGCATGATGATGCTGCCAATTATCAACTGTCGAAGGAACAGAGCGTGCCATGGATTGTGTGTCATCAGATCGGGTTTTATAGATATTTCAGAGATTTAGAGCCGGGGGACAGGGCTGACTATGCCTTGCCTTCGGCTTTCTTTTTGTATAGTTCAGGGTGAGATCACGGGAAGATGATTTCAGAAAGATGGAGGTTGAAAATGAACAAGAGATTATTAAGTATTATTCTTGCGGTGGTGTTAGCACTTTCTCTTGCACCGATGGCTGTGGTGGCACAGGAGGCACCGGCAGAGCCAGAGGGAGGCATTGAAGAGGTAGCACCAACGGAAGAAAGCGGTGAAGAAGCTGCACTTCTGGAGTCGCCGTCATCCGGTGAGGGGGGGGTCAGCAGGCAGCACAGAGGCAGTGATTTCTGATGATATTTCAGAAGCTCAATCGGAAAATAGCACGGAATCAGTGAGCTCAGAGGAATCTTCAGAGGAACAGACAGGAGGTGATACTGAGGCACCGATTCTGGATGAGCCCTCTGATGTGCAACTGGAAAGCAGCATGGAGACTACTACTCCAACAGAGTCTGCCGGAGCAAATGAAGTGGCAGATAACACATCAGAAGCATCGCCAGCCAGTGGTCAGGGTACAGAATCACCAGTATCATCAGCTGGTAGCCAGGAATCCGGCTCAACGGCAGAATCAGCGATAGATATTTCTACAGGCTCAGCAGAAAGTGACGCAGCTGCGGAGAATATTTCATCTGGAACATC
>CAVAJA010000361.1:0-3679 GCA_963588615.1 Lachnospiraceae bacterium
GGTGAAAATCTCCGGGATGCATGAGCCGGAAAGATAAAACCGAATAACCGAATATCCTGCAGGCGGTAAAGGCCGCCTGTTTACATAGCCTGATTTTCAGCCTTTTTGCTGAAGACCAGGCTATTTCTGCTTTTTCGCAGGTGCACATGCGAAGAGGCATTATCATCAACCAGCCCGAAACGGGCGCAATTAACAGGAGGTACAACACTATGGCATTTTTCAATTCTGCAGTCACCGTTCTTCAGACACTCGTTATCGCACTCGGCGCAGGCCTCGGCATCTGGGGCGCAATCAACCTGTTGGAGGGCTACGGCAACGATAACCCCGGTGCCAAGTCCCAGGGCATGAAGCAGCTCATGGCAGGCGGCGGTGTCGCTCTTATCGGAACCACACTGGTACCGCTTCTTTCCGGACTCTTCGGCTGATCCACACAACAGGAGGCTTAGCCCATGCAAAGCATACTCGACCAGATCACTGAATGGCTGAAAGAAATGCTTGTCAGCGGCATTATGGGAAATCTGTCGGGGATGTTTGATTCTGTCAACCAGCAGGTTGGCGAGATTGCGGGCGATGTGGGAATGACCCCGGCGAGCTTTTCGCCGGAGGTCTTTTCCCTGATCCGGAACATCTCCGAGTCGGTGATTGTCCCGATAGCAGGTTTGATTCTTACCTTTATCGCCTGCTACGAGCTGATTCAGATGATTATTGAACACAACAACCTTGCAAACTTTGAAACCTGGATCTTTTTCAAATGGATCTTCAAGACCTTTGTGGCAGTGATGCTGATCACCAACTGCTTCAATATTACGATGGCAGTCTTTGATGTAGCACAGCATGTGATTTCACAGAGCGGAAGCATTATCCAGGACAGCACAGCTGTTGATGATGCAGCGCTGGCCTCGATGCAGACTGCTTTGGAGGCCATGGAGCTGGGACCGCTGCTGGGCTTGTATCTGCAGACCTTTGTAGTGCAGGTCACCATGATGGCACTGTCGGCTGTGATCTTCGTCATCGTTTACGGACGAATGATTGAAATCTATATGATCACGAGTCTGGCTCCCATTCCCTTCGCAACCTTCGGAAACCGTGAGCAGAGCCATACCGGGCAGAATTATCTCCGGTCCCTGTTTGCATTAGGCTTTCAGGGCTTCCTGATCATGATCTGCGTAGGCATTTACGCGGTGCTGATCCAGAACATTGCATTCTCAGATGACATCGTTATGAGCATTTGGAGCGTGCTGGGATATACAGTGCTGCTGTGCTTTACACTGTTCAAAACCGGCTCCCTGGCAAAAAGCGTCTTTGCGGCGCATTAAGAATCGAGGTGAAAACGATGGCCGCTTATATTTCTGTTCCAAGAGATTTATCCAAGGTAAAAACCAAGGTGTTTTTGAACCTGACAAAGAGGCAGCTGATCTGCTTCGGTGCGGGTGCGCTGATCGGCGTACCTTTATTTTTTGTCCTGAAAAGCACCGGAAATATCAGCCTTGCCGCCATGGGCATGATTATTGTGATGATGCCTATGTTCTTTCTTGCCATGTATGAAAAGGACGGACAGCCGCTGGAGGTCGTTGCAAAGCATTTTTACGAGTCCCGGTTCAAGAGACCGAGGATCCGGCCCTACAGAACGGATAACTATTACGCCGCCCTGATGCGTCAGGAGCAGGCAGAAAAGGAGGCAGCACGCATTGTTGGCAATTCTGGAAAAAATACTGTCAAAGCTTCCCGGCCGGAAGAAGCAGAAGAAGCCTGACCTGCAGATGCCAAAGGGCCTGACCCGCGAGCAGCAAAAGCAGCTGCAGGAGCTTCAGGACCGGTATAAAAAAGATCCGGAGATCCCGCTGACGGCACAGGACAGCATTCCCTTTGAGAGAATGTTTCCGGACGGCATCTGCCGCGTGACAGATAATTACTACACAAAAACCATTCAGTTTCAGGATATCAATTATCAGCTGGCCCAGCAGGAGGATCAGACAGCCATTTTTGAAGAGTGGTGCAGCTTTCTGAATTTCTTCGACAGCTCGATCCGCTTTGAGCTGTCCTTTATGAATATGGCAACAGATGCTGCGGATTTTGAGAAGATGATCCGCATTCCCTTCAAAAAGGATGCGTTCAACCATATTCGCCAGGAATTCAGCGCTATGCTGAGACGCCAGCTGGCCCAGGGCAACAACGGCCTGACCAAGACCAAATACCTGACCTTTGGCATCGAGGCAGATTCCATGAAGCAGGCCAAGCCGAGGCTGCAGCATGTGGAGATGGATCTGCTCAATAACTTTCGCAGGCTGGGTGTAAGAGCCAAAAGCCTTACCGGCAGGGAGCGTCTGCATTTGATGCACTCCATGTTTCACATGGGTGAGGGAGATAACGACAAATTCTTCTTTGACTGGAAATGGCTGGCGGAGAGCGGCATGTCGGTGAAGGATTTCATCGCGCCGACCTGCTTTGCCTTCCCGAAAAGCCGCATTTTCCAGATGGGCGGGCTGTACGGCTCCGTGTCTTATCTGCAGATCACAGCTTCCGACCTGAGTGACCAGCTGCTGAAGGATTTTCTGGAGATGGAATCCAGTCAGATTGTCACCATGCACATTCAGTCGGTGGATCAGACGGCAGCCATCAAGCAGATTAAGCACACCATTACGGAGCTGGACCGCAGCAAGATCGAGGAGCAGAAAAAGGCGGTGCGCTCCGGCTACGATATGGATATCATTCCATCGGATCTGGCAACCTACGGCAAGGACGCCAAGGCCCTCTTAAAGGAGCTGCAGAGTCAGAATGAGCGCATGTTCCTGCTCACCTTCCTCGTGATGAACACCGGCAAAACCGAACAGGAGCTGGAGACCAATGTTTTTCAGGCCGTCAGCATTGCGCAGAAATATAACTGCAATCTGCGGCGCCTGGATTATCAGCAGGAGCAGGGACTTATGTCCTCGCTGCCGCTGGCGCAGAACCTTGTAGAGATTCAGCGCAGCCTGACCACCAGCTCTACGGCCATCTTTATTCCGTTTACCACGCAGGAGCTGTTCCAGTCCGGCAAAGAAACCATTTATTACGGACTGAACGCACTTTCCAACAACCTGATCATGGTGGATCGGAAGCGTCTGAAGAATCCAAACGGCCTGATTCTTGGTACACCGGGCTCCGGTAAATCCTTCTCGGCGAAGCGTGAGATCACCAATGCATTTCTGGTATCAGATGATGATATCATTGTCTGCGACCCAGAGGCTGAGTATACTGCCCTTGTGCAGAAGCTCGAAGGTCAGGTAATCCGCATCAGTCCGTCCAGTACACAGTATATTAACCCAATGGACATCAACTCCAACTATTCCGAGGATGCCGCATAGTAATAACTGTATTAGTAACCACTTTACGACACAGGATATTGCTATAGCGGCTCTTTTTGTACCCAAATGACAGCAGCAACAGGAAAAGGAGCGCTTTAGCTTATGGAAAATAGAAATTATACCTATCTCACCAGACGTGTGGGATCTACCAACTTTAAAGTAAAGGTTTTCTTCAGTGAAGATGCTGGGGAGTCCTTTGAAGACAAAATGATTCGGCTGATCTCTAACCGACTGATCACATTAGAGGATCTGTGTCAGGGAAAGGAGGCCGAACCGAGAGGAGCGGCATAAATGAACAGAGGAAACGAGAATAAGATCACAGCTCTCTATGAGAG
>CAVAJA010000362.1:0-3673 GCA_963588615.1 Lachnospiraceae bacterium
GTGATGGCGGTAATCTGCGGCGTAAAGGATAATAGCCCGAACAGTATCATCCGTGCTGTTCTCAAAGGCGGACTGGATATTGAAAATAACGCCACCTATCAGGGAATTGTGAATTATGGCGCACAGGCGGCTTTCTGGGCACTGATTGCACAGGCCACCGGGTATAAGAACTCCAACGAACCGAACCTTGCAAGGCTTGCAGCACATATTCTTTTGACTGCGGCTACGCGTACCTTACGCCGAGAGTATCTGAACGGCTTGGATAGCTTTATATCCACGCCTCATCAGTCTTTTTGCTATGACTTTGTTTCCGATTGGCTGCATTCTGATGACCTGCATGACCTGTACAAGGTCGCACGAGCTGTGGAAGTAGAGGCTCGACTCTATCAGCGTTTCAGCAAGCTGAGTGTTGAGGATCTGCGGGATACAGAGTGCTTCCCGTGCATCAATGAAGAGATTCTCACCAAGATGATGACGGAGATCAAAGACCAGATTATCCAGGTGGATGTAATTGCGCAGACCGTGGAAAAGCGCCGCACGATGGTCTGGTATGACTTTATGTCCAGCTATTACGAGGGACTTCTGCAAATCGCAAAGATGCAGGCGTTCTTCCTGGAGCATTCGGCAGGCTTCCATACCGCAAAAGCAAAGGACATCTGGAAGGAATATACCACCGATTATTATCGGATGGATAGCTATTATCGTGCTTTCCATCTGTGCTTCCAGCGCAGTTTGAAAGCATCTAACGATCTGTTGGATGACCTCTTTAAGCATGTGGTGGAGAAGGTCGAGGCACTGTACTCCGGATGGTATCTGAACGGACTCGGAAGCAACTGGTCGGATGTCGCGGCTGAAGATCTGGAGAAGCACGGATATATTGAAGAAGTGAATCGACATGCGGCGTTTTATCAGAGCAACATTCAGCACTGCGACACCCGTGTGTTCGTGATTATTTCGGATGCTTTGCGCTATGAGGTGGCAGCATCCCTGTCGGAGCAGCTCCGCCGCGAGACGCAGAGTAAGGTGACACTTGGCAGTATGTGCGGCATCTTCCCGACAATTACTCCCTATGGCATGGCGGCCCTCATGCCGCATAAAGAGCTTTCCGTACAGGCAAAGCCGAATGGCGGACTTGCAGTGCTGGCAGATGGTCAGTCTACGGAGAGTATAAATCGCGACAAGGTGCTGAAGGCGGCAAATCCCGCCAGCGTGGCGCTGCAATATCGCAACATCATTGGCCTTAAGCGTGCAGACCGACAAGCTCTCGTAAAGGGCATGGAGGTCGTATACATTTACCACGACAAGATTGATGAAGCATCCCATACCTCGGATAGCTCTGTTTTCCCTGCTTGTGATGAGGCAATCGAGGAGATCAAGAATCTTGTCCGGATCATTGTCAATGAATTCAGCGGCACACGCATTCTGATTACCGCTGACCATGGATTCCTCTATACATATAGTCCTCTCACGGAGGATGACAAGGTATCCAAGAACAGCTGGAATGGTAAGGAAGTAGATTACGGCAGACGCTATGCCATCATGGAAAAGGATGCACAGCCGGAATATCTGATGCCGGTTCAGTTCCTGGATGGCAAGACGGATTACGCGGCGTTTGCGCCCCGTGAGAACGTTCGCATCAAGATGAACGGCGGCGGGCTGAATTTTGTCCATGGCGGTATCAGTTTGCAGGAGATGGTAGTTCCGCTGATTGACTATCACTATCTGCGCACGGACAGCAGGGAGTATCAGAAGAATCGCGCCAAGATTGACACGAAGCCGGTCGAGGTGAGTCTGCTTTCGGCAAACCGAAAGATCAGCAACATGATCTTCTCCCTTAATTTCTATCAGAAGGACGCTGTGGGAGATAATCGTGAAAAGGCAAATTATTCGCTGTACTTTACCGATTCTGCCGGAAAAGTGGTCAGCGATACCGCACGCATTATCGCGGATAAAACAAGCGACAATTCGCAGGAGCGGACTTTCCGCTGCACCTTTAATCTGAAATCACTGTCCTTTGACAGCAAGGAGACCTACTACCTTGTGATTGCAGATGAGAGCGAGTTGCAGATGCCGCAGCGTGAGGAATTCCAGATCGACATTGCTTTTGCGGTCGATGAGTTTAATTTCTTCTAAGTTTATGAATTTTTGGGGGCGATACATTGGAACAGTTTGAGGAAGTCACAAGCAGCCGTGACGTAATAAAGGAAAAGCTGCGCGAACATTTTGACGGCCGTATTGTCCGCAAAGATCTGACAAAGCATATCAAGGAAGGGGCAAATGTCCCTGTTTATGTCCTTGAATTTCTGCTCGGACAGTATTGCTCCTCTGATGACCCGGAGGTAATCGAAAAAGGGGTAAACAATGTCAAACGCATACTTGCGGACAACTATGTTCGCCCTGATGAGGCGCAGAAAATACTCTCGCAGTTGCGCAAGAAAGGCAGTCATACCATCATCGATATGGTGACGGTGCATCTGGACATCAAGAAGGATTGCTTCTTTGCGGAGTTTTCCAATCTTGGTCTCAGCAATGTGCCGATTTCCGATGATTATCCGGAGAAATATGACAGACTGCTTTGCGGCGGTATCTGGTGCATTGTGCAGTTGGAATATGAATCTGAGGGTGATAGTGGATTTGGCTTGACCGATTGTGATGGAAACCCCATTGCGTCCAAGCAGAAAAAGCAGAAGGATATATCCCCGATCAGCATCCGCAAGCTGACTCCGATTCAGATGCCGCATGTGGACATCAATGAGCTGAAGGAAGGTCGAAAAGCTTTTACTCAAGAGGAGTGGATCGATGTTCTGCTCCGTTCGTGCGGATATGAGCCGGATCAACTGAATAACCGGGAAAAGTGGCTGCTGTTGGCACGACTGATTCCTCTGGTAGAGAATAATTTCAACCTCTGCGAGCTGGGCCCGCGCAGTACCGGTAAATCGCATATCTACAAGGAAATCAGCCCGAACAGTATCCTCGTGTCCGGCGGTCAGACGACGGTAGCAAATCTGTTTTACAACATGGGGCGCAAGACTGTAGGTCTGGTTGGTCTGTGGGACTGCGTTGCTTTTGATGAGGTTGCCGGAATCAAGTTTAAGGACAAAGATGGCATCCAGATCATGAAGGACTACATGGCGTCCGGCTCCTTTGCCCGCGGTAAAGAAGAGAAGGCAGCATCGGCTTCCATGGTCTTTGTCGGAAACATCAATCAGAGTGTAGATGTTCTTCTGAAGACATCCAGCCTGTTTGACCCGTTCCCGCCGGAGATGGGCACGGATACAGCATTTCTGGATCGTCTGCATTGCTATATCCCTGGTTGGGAGATTCCGAAGTTCCGTCCGGAGCATTTTACAGACGATTATGGGTTCATCACGGACTATCTGGCGGAATTCATCCGCGAGCTTCGCAAAGAGCAATACGGCGATGCACTCGACAAGTATTTCCGCCTTGGCAAGAATCTGAACCAGCGCGATACCATTGCCGTGCGCAAGATGGTCGGCGGATTCATTAAGCTGCTTTATCCCGACGGAGAGTTCACCAAGGAACAGTTGGAGGAGATCCTCCGTTTTGCTCTGGAGATGCGTCGTCGTGTCAAGGAACAGCTCAAAAAGCTGGGCGGCATGGAGTTCTACGATGTGAACTTCTCGTACATAGATAATGAAACCTTCGAGGAACA
>CAVAJA010000363.1:0-3457 GCA_963588615.1 Lachnospiraceae bacterium
TTACGCTTCAAATCGAGAAGCACACTCTTTGTGAATACTTGCTTCATTTTTTCAAAGAAATAACTGCAGTATGGCGTTTGTAAAACAAGTTTGCACGTTTCTTCTGATTCCGATATAAATTTGCTGAATTCCTGCAATACAGACGCAGGCGTATTCTTTAGAGTGTCTGCATCCGTCTCGTTAAGACATTGATCGAACGTTTCTTCAAAATGAGCTTTTACATCTTTCTTAAGGGCACTGATGTCTTCGTAATGCACATAAAAAGTGCCTCTGCTCAGCCCTGCGTACTTGGTTACGTCCACTACAGCAATTTTTTCTGCACCATTTTCTAACGCCAGTTTAGCAAAGGCATTACGCAGTGCTTCGCGCGTACGAGCTACGCTACGGTTCATTTTACTCATTATTTTTCTCCTTGAATCAAATTTTTTTGAACAGTTTTGCTGCAATCTGTGTATCTTTGAACATTTGCAGGAAAAACTGTAAATTGACTTTGAGATTCTAAAGGCATTATACTGGAAGTGACAAATGAAGTCAAGAAAAAATAGAATATATTGGTGGCGGCCGCTGTTGATATAAAGAAATTCAAAATGGAGGTGATTGGCGAAATGCGCAGGAAGAAATGAAGCGTGGGTAACTACACGTGACTCATGTCAACAAAAACATAGCGGAAATACAGTCACTTCACTTACACCACTTATGGTACAGACAGAAAGGCTGTATATACAGTCGGCTGGAAATCGGCATATGCATATGCGCGCTGCATTTTTACCAGTTTACCGGATAATACGGATCTATCGAATGATTCGGGACGTGTGTGGAAGATGGATAAGCCGCAGGCAACAGCATATGGTAAGGGAAACGCCAATGGCTACTGGGGACATAACTGTGCAAAAAGTAACAAATTCAGTCTGGTGAGTAGAACCAAGGGACGTGCACTGCTTGGCAGTTGCACGTCCCTATAAGAGGAGCAACGATATGACAAAAGCGATCAAGCGGTATGACCGGATGCTCATTGAGTTTTTTATCATCGCGCTGTTGGCTCTACTGCTCAGCGGGATTATTCAAAGCTCGATGTCAGCGCAAAGCGAATTCCGTGGTGCAATATCAAAGAATGCGATCGCGTTGACGGTGCAGGATGATCATGCAGGAATGTCGGCGCTTTGCAATGCACTGATGAGCAACGACGAATGCACGGCGATTTACAAGGTGTTTCCATACGCAGGTGCAACTGCACTATGGAGCAAAGAAGAGGTAACAAACCGTCCGATATTGGAAGGCAGTTTTTTTACGCTGGAGCAGATGCAGTCTGCAGAGCAGTACGCCGTCGTCGGGAAAAGCGTGTATGAAAAACAGGTGACGTTGGTTAATGGAACGCCTGTCATCTACTTTGACACCTTGCCGTACACGGTGGTTGGCGTATTGGGTTATGAGAACAAACAAAGCGACTACGATGATGCGTTTTACATCAACCTGAGCTCACTGATGACAAGTACCCGCAATGAAGCGGACGGTGAATACATCATCGATTATACTGGAAAATCTGCAAATCGCTATGAAAGCATTGTGGAAACGCTAAGGTTTTCTTTTGACGAGGAAACAACCATTATGCAGGTTGCGTTGAACAAGTATATTCCATCGGTGACGGACGTTTTGAGTGACGACACAGTCATCGAGTTTTTAATGATTTCGATGCTGATGGTGCTTGTATCTTCCTTCAGCGTGACACTGGAATGGATTGAACGCCGGAAAAGCGAAATCACCATCCGCAAACAGCTTGGTGCAACAACGTGGAAGATTGTGCGCTATATCATCACGCGCATGTTACTCATTGGCGTGATTACATATGCGGCGGCGTACCCGTTGTACGCGTCTCAGCATGGGAACATCATGCAATGGTTGAATTACAGCGACTGTACGCTGAACGGCTTCGTTTCGCTGGCAGTCTACGGTATCTGCGTGCTGGTCAGCCTGCTAGGATGCATTCCGGCCGTGTCCGCCGTTAAGAAAATTGTGCCGCAGGCATTGGCGAGGTAAGCAGTATGATGATGTATTTTGTTCGGAAACTCAAGCATCATAAGCTGATTTCGGTGATCATGATGGTGCAATTTGCGCTGGCGATGATTCTGCTGAACAAGTCGTTTGCCATCAACACCAATTACAGTGTCAGCACGGCACAAATTAGCGCAATTTACGGGAACACAAGCATCTGCCGCATGCAGGACAAAAGCGACGAGGCGACGCTCATGAATAGCACTGCCGCCCAAAGTGACGTGACGCAACGGCAAGCAGAGCTGTATCAATGGTTGAAAAGCAGTGATGATTTTTCGTTCATGTCCTTCCAGGAATATGAGATTCAATTTTATGATCGGATCCCTAACGGCGATAATTTCATTTCTTACGATGATTCAGAAAACGTATGGATGAAGGGCTTTCGCGCCGATGAGGACTTTCTGACGGAATACCCTGTGGCGGTTGCGGAAGGACGTATTTTTGAATCTGCCGATTTCATCGCACAGGACACATTACCTGTCATTCTCGGCAGTAACTATCAGAATAACTATGCTGTCGGCGATGTCATTGATGTGCCGAGCAATCCGCTTCAACAAGCAAGCTCCCTGTTGGTTGCCGGCATCGCGCAGTCCAACAGCTATATTGCTTGCCCGACACGTCCGGAAGGTGCTCTTTTGCTGGATGATTATATTCTGTACCCCTATCTGCAGCCAAACGAATCCACTGACTTTGCAGAATACGATATGCTGATTTTCCAGTCGATCATCATTCCGGTTGATTACGAAAAGGCCAGCAGCACCATCACCGAAAAGGCAAGACAACTTGGCTTGTATGAAATTGCACTGACCAATCCGACACGTAAGAGTGAAAGCTATGCGAACATGGTCAGCAGCAACAGCGGATTTGTTTGGGTGACAACTATTGCTGTGGTTGGATTTGCACTGATGACCATCGTGTCTGCACTCATGTACCGATTTTCATTGCATCGAAAAGAATTCCGTGAATTCATGCTGTGCGGCGCGACAAGAGAATTGTTGTCCTTTGAATTCACGATGGAAACGGCAGTCATTCTATTCATCAGCGATTTGATTGCAGTGGCTGTTTGCATGCACGACGGTGTCCTCAATGAATCGCTGGTCATTGCTTATAGCGCAATTATTATTGGTGCGGTCTACGTTCTGACATTTGTCGCACTTCGCAGAACCGATATTGCAAAGTTGACACAGGAGGGAAATGTATGATTCAGCTGCAAAAGATCACGAAAACTTACGGCAAGGGCGAAGTGGAAGTGGAGGCACTGCGTGAACTGTCGCTTGAGATTCAGAAGGGAGAATTTGTGGGTATTCTCGGCCCTTCCGGCTCCGGAAAATCAACACTTTTGAACATTCTGGGCTTGATTGATGAACCGACTTCCGGCAGTTATCTTCTTGATGGGCAGGATATCAGC
>CAVAJA010000364.1:0-3190 GCA_963588615.1 Lachnospiraceae bacterium
GTGGAGGATTATCCGGAGAAATTCGTTCGTCCGGACATCAGTGAACGACTGTAAGTGTAGATAACGGAGGATGAAATGAGCTTACCTTATATTTTGACACCGGAGGCTAAAACGCCGGCATCGGATCGTCTGCGCGAGATGTTTAAAGATGACAAGGTTCGAATTGTACCGGAACTTGCCGATTGCATGGGGGCAAAGGCTGCAGAAATGAATGGCTTTGAGGTCATCATGGTTTCAAGTGGCGATCTTGCATGTACCATGACAGGAATACCGGATCTGCAGCTTCTGTCAATTGACGATTTTGTTCGTGTAACAGAACAGATTACTCGAATGACTCCCATGCCGCTGATCATTGATGCTGATGATGGATTTGGACTTGGACGTGCGCTTAATGCACAGTATGGCTGCATGCGTATCATGCAGGCAGGTGCAGCAGGCGTTTTGGTTACAGATACATCTGAATTAGGAAGAAAGGGACAACTTCCGATTGAGGATGCTTGCCTTCGCTTCCGCGCTGCGCGTGCCGGACTGAATGCAAACGGGCAGCACGGTTTCTTGATTGCAAGATGCGATAGTGACATTATTAATGATTTTGACGATACTGTAGAGCGGTGCGCTGCCTATATTGACGCAGGCGCAGACATGCTGTGTGTCCTGTGGATGCATAAAATTCACAGCAAGGGGCAGAAAATTGAAGCAATGCGCAATTTGAGGGATGCGCTGAATGCCAGAGGCGGAAAATATGCAGACTTCCCGATGTGGTATCCGGATCTTTGCGGAAAAGCACATGATCCTGAAGAAGTTTCAATGCAGGATTTGAAGGATTTGGGAGTGTATAAGCTGACAGGTATCCATTTCAGCTGTCATGCTGCCATGCTTGCGATGTTGGATGTAGGGCGTCATGTAATGATGGAACAAAGCAATGATTATGTTGACTATCATTTCGATGATACTGGATATAAAACATTTACCACAATGACGATGTTCGGTTTGACGGATGGCTCTTGGGTTGAAGCGGAAAATGCTTTTGTGCGTGAACCGCAGGATTCAATAGCACAGCGCAATGCAGATTATTTTGTTCGTGAAGAAGATGTTCATGATCCTGATCAGTAATCTCAGCGTGAAGAAATGTGCAAAGGTGCACGTTTTTTATAAAGTTTGCAGGAGGGAAAAACAGTGAAAATGAAAAAAGTGGTATCTCTGGCTATGGTGGCTGCCTTGACAGCTGGTCTTGCCGGTTGTGCATCATCGGGGGATGCAGGTGCAACCAGCAGTTCTACGGATGCGGCGTCATCTGTGGAATCAACTGCAGAAGACACTGCAGAATCCACCGAGTCTGCGGAATCCGGCGGTGATACGATCAAGATCGGCGTTCTGACAGACCGTTCTTCTGCAGCAGCGGCTACGGTTACCTGGGCTGAGGCTGGTGCTATTCTGGCAATTGAGGAAGAAAACGAAGCAGGCGGTCTGGACGGCAAGCAATTTGAGCTTGTGTATCGTGATACTGCATCTGACTCTGCAAATGTAGCTCAGAAGGCTACGGAGCTGGTTAACGAGGGGTGCATTGCAATATTGGGACCGAAATCTGATGGCGAGGCGCCTACCGGTGCAACATGGGCAGAAGAAAACAAGTTCCCCATGGTTACACCTTGCACAATGAATACGAGAGTTACGATTGAGAATGCCTCTAAGTATATGTTCTCCTGCGGTTTCGTTGCATGGCCTATTGCAAAGATGAACGCTAAATATGCATCTGATCAGGGTTATACCAGTGCATTCTTCATTGGAAACGATGGAGGCGCTTCAGGAGACAGCAGAGACTTCTTCTATTACGAATTGGGAGATGATTTCCAGAATCTTGGTTCTAATCAGGTTTCCAGCAGTTCTACGGAGTTCTCAACGATTATTTCTTCCGTTGTTGGTAAGGATCCTGACGTTATCATTGGCGCAGTTGCCGGTCCCAACTTTGTATCGCTGGTTAATCAGGGACAGCAGTTTGGTCTGTGGGATATCTGTGATTACCTTGGCTGGTATACTTGCGATTCTACGAATACGCAGTCTTTGGCTGAAGCAGGAAACTATCCGTACGGCAAAGTTCATGGTGTTGATCTGTGGCCTTTCTGGATGGATGAGATTGAAGGAAATGCGGAGTTTGTTGAACGGTATTCGGAAATCGGTAAGGAATACTATGACACCGAAATCCTTCCTTCCGACATGGGCTATACCTGGTATGTTGGCATCAAGGCGATCTGCGAGGCGGCAAAGACTACTGCAGATGATCTGAGCGCAGAAGCGATGACAAATGCGCTGAGTACAGTTCATTTCAGCACTCTGTATGGCGATGATCTGTATTTCCGTGATTTTGATCATACAATGGCGCATGCATATTATTATGTAACTGCTGTTGAGGATACCACCGGGAAATGGGATATTCCTGTGGGAGAGGTTTACGCTGTATATGAGGGCGATGAGATGCTGCCGACTAAGGAAGAGATGGAAGCATATGCCGCTGAAAATAACTACACGTTTACAGATCTGAGCACAAAGTAAATTCGCACATTTAAATTTACTTCGCTGTCACGATTCATCAATCTGCGGCAGGCAACTGGTTGTGCCTGCCGCAGTATGTGTTCATTCCGTCATGCAGTCGGCAGTATGGGATATCGCGGCATTGTGCTCAATACTGTGTGGCATGGACACGCATTAACAGAGGAAATGCACTATGACAGTTTCATTCTTTTTTCAAACGCTGATTACCGGCATCAGTAACGGTATGGTAGCTTACCTCATGGTAGCTGGTGTATCTTTGATTATCAGCGGCATGAATATGGTCAACTTTGGGCAGGGCGCATTTTATGTTCTGGGTACCTATCTTACATATACCATTGCAGCGAAGTGTGGTTTTGTTCCGGCACTTATCATTGTTCCGCTTATTGTGGCGGGGATCGGCTATTTTGTCGAGAAAGCAACTCGCCCGCTGTTCGGCAAGAATATGCTGTACATTATGCTGTTAACCTATGGCGTTGCATATATGGTCTGCGACATCATGGTTATGGTGTGGGGCTACAGCATTCGTTTGCTGGCACTCCCTAGTTTCCTGCAGGGTGGAATCAAGATGTTCGGCATCAGTTTTCCGATCTACTACCTGTTTGAAATTGCAGTATCTGCAATTATTGCCTTTGCCTTCTGG
>CAVAJA010000365.1:0-3186 GCA_963588615.1 Lachnospiraceae bacterium
GCTTTAAATAAAGACTCACCGCATCGCCATTTATGCCATACGCATCAACGCCGTCCACTGTTGATTTTGTCGTAGTAAAACCAGCTCTCTGGCTAATACTAAGCGTAGTCATAGAACTGATTCCAAAGGATGTCTCATCGACAGCGTTCCCATCCACAGAAAATCCACCATTCTTCTCTGATTCATATACGGCGGGGCACAATGACACACTGGATAGCCCTTCTGAGATGATAATATTCTGTTGATATACCTTTCCCAGCTTCGTTGTAATTTCAATGCTGTATGTTCCTGGTGCTGTAAACGCATCAAAATCTTCTGCCTCACTCGTGTCAGCGTCATTACGAATAACTTTGACATCGTCAGAACTACCATTCTTACAGACTATGAATCCCTTACTTATCTGGGCATTATTCTGCAGAGCTTCTGTTGTCTCAATGTCCTTTACCGTAATGTAGTTTTTATCCGTGCAGATATAGAACTCATACTCTTCTATGAATGATTTATATGCATATGTTTCCTCATCAGGGATCAGTCCCCACTTTTCCTCAACGCCCGTTCGCTTTTTCATCTGATATGCAATGGTGATCTTATAATAGGTCCCCTGCATAATTTCCTCTGTAGACGTTGTGTAAATGACTGAATTCTTCTCATTCGATTTTTTGAAACTGTTGCAAGCAGGTTTCGACGCCTCTGTCCAATTCTTACCATCCGTCGATTTCTGAACGATAATCACTCCATTTGAAATTTTCTTGTCCAGCGAATCGTCGCCCACTCTTTTGGAATCAGAAGAACACAAATTCCACTGCTCCTTGTCTTCTGAATGATAATCTCCGTTATAAAGGTATGAAATTGTTATGTTGTCACTAACACCAAATGCGGTAATTCCTTCATAGCTGTCCTGTTCGTTTATTTCACCTGAAATGGTCAACTTTCCGATAGAATTCTCTCCATAAGAAAATGCTCCATTCCTAGCTACGGGCGAATCAAAATTGTCTTCTCCGTCCTTTTCAAATCGAGTTCCTTGTACTGCATAGTCTGCCGCATCTGCACAAGCAGGAACTCCGAATATAAAACATGCACACACGCTAACCACTGATAAAATATAGACCGCCCATGATCTCTTATTCACAACAATCAATCTCCCACGATTATCTCTATTCCCAACGCACAAGTGAAAACACAACCGTATTCTGTTTATATCTTCATCAGAATTACAATTTCATTCCATCAGCAATAATTTGCTCTCACATTTTGTTCTTCTTGCACAAACATGTGGTTAAATTATAACAGTTTTCGGTTCACTCATATATAGTGGCAGCGCTACTCGCACAGACATGAACGTCCTCCTTGCCCTCGGGGCATAATAACTTCAAACCCAAAGAGCTCACTGTATTAGATAGCCATTCCGGCCGTCTAATACAGTGAGCTCCAACATTACAACTGAACTATCTTTTTCTCCGCCGCAGTTCGTCCATTTCCTGATTAATCTTCTCCAGTTCCGCATTGAGGCGTTTGATTTCTTCCTCGTAGATGCGAATTGCTTCCTGTAGCGCGGCCTGCACCAGAGACAGTTTCTCCGAGTCGTCCAGGAGTTCTTTGTAGCGGTACGGATTCCTACTCTTGATCTCGTTTAAATCTGCCTGCAAAACACGAATCTGCTCTTCCAGCTTTCTCTTGATTTCCAGCAATTCATCCGGCGACAGATTGTCGGTCTGCTCCGATTCCGTGCCTGCACCGGAGAAAACTTCATCATAGATCTCCTGCAGTGTCTCGATATCGCCGTCCTCATAGGCCTGCGTGGCACGACGGAAGAGCTCCTGCTCGCGCTCCGTTGCGTTGGGGTTTACGTCCGGATGAAGCTTCTTGATAATCTTCCGATAGAGATCCTTCAAGCTGGGACGCTTCTTCTCTCCGGAATTTCCAGCCATTGCGCCATCGGAATCACTTGCGTTCGCACGGTCGGCATCCTTCTCATTTGCGTTCGCAGACCTTCCTGAACTGTCCGCATCAGTCCCTTCTCCCGTGCTGCCGCTCCCCTCTGCCGAATCAGTTCCGGCGTTCTTCTCTCCACCAGAGGAATTCTCTGCATCGCCTCCGATGTGTTTTCCGTCCGCTGCTCCCGGATTCTGAGAATTCCGATCGGTTGTTCCATTCACATCAGAGCCATCTGCTCCGCCGGCGGTTTCGGAATACTGGCCGGAGGAACCGTATTTGGCCTGCCAGCGCTGTTCGGATTCTCTGCGCCTTTGCTCCTTCCGTGCCTGCTCCTTCTGGGCCTGTTCTGCACGGCGGCGCTCCTCTGCCACCTTCTCATAGAAGGCTTTGTATTCCTCCTTGATCTGCTGATCGATGTTTTCCTTCGATACCGTCTGTTCGCGATTTAACGCCGCGCGGGCGATCTCAATCCGACGCTTCAGCTCCAGAATCATGTATTCCTGGTAATGCGCTCGATTCTCATAGGAGCCAACCTCCTTCGCATAGCGAGCCACCAATTCCGGACAAACGTGATAGAGGAGCTCCTCCTTCTCCTGCAGCAGCAAGGCCAGCTGCGCACGCAGAAGTCGAAGCTCCTCTTTGATCTGTCTTTCCAAATCTACAACTGTAATATCATCCATTGCTTAATCCGTCATATATACATCAATGAAGATCTCGATCTGCTCCGGCGGGAGGTCCTTTTCCAAGGCAGTTCCAATGTCACCATCCGCTATCACACCATAAACATGCTTGCCTGCATTCATCAAATTAAACAGAATCTCATTGGCCCTGCGAGGAATATATCCAAGCTTATTCCCTTCTATCGTATCAACACGAATGGCACGTTCATCATACGGATTTTCCGGCTCCAGAACAAGCCTGACAGAATCCCCCTCCCGCAAAGCTCCGGCCAGCCAATCAATGTTTTCCACATAACGGGATCCATTGATTCGAGTGTTCAATAGACATAATTCCTGTGAAAACGGCTTTGGCAGGTCAATTCCATTTTCTTTCAAAAAGGACAGCGCACCCTGCGTTTCATCCGATACCATAACAGAGGTCCCATCTGTTTGTTTTCCGGCTGCAGACTCCTCCTTTTGACGTTCTCGTTCCCTTGCCCTGGCTTCTCTGCGTTCCTTTGCTGCCTGTCTGGCTGCTTTCGCCTCCTCCCGGGCTCTGGCCTTTTCCTGCAGTTGTTCCTCGTATCGCTTG
>CAVAJA010000366.1:0-3084 GCA_963588615.1 Lachnospiraceae bacterium
AACGGAGCAACGAATAAAGTTTTGATCCTGCATCAGTTCATTTCTGTAGTTTTCCAATGAGGCGTTCCTTTCCAGCCAATCAGCTATCTACACATTTTCCATTTTCATCTCGCTTTCTGTCATCTTTTTGATGACGATGTCTTGTGTTTGGTGTCTTATATCAGAAATATTTGCAGCAGAAGGGAACATTTAAATTGAGAGGTCCTGCCTAGCAGGTATCTTCTCCTTCGGTGCTGATTCTCTATGCGCATGAAGCTTTGCCAGCACGCTTTTCCTTTTCTCTGGAATCTCCGCCTCATGCAGAACTGTATCAATGCAATAACGAATCTGACGGATAATCTCAGAATCCATATTGGCTGATTGCAGCCTGGCGTGAAGCTCTTCATTTTCTTTCCGGAGCATTCGCACTTCTGCTTCAAGCTTTTCACGATCATCGGGAGCAATACTGTTGGCTTTCAAATAACGAACCGCCTTGTGGTACTCAGCAAGCTCGCTCTTATGCGCTTCAGCGTACTTCTCACGAGCAGATTGAAATCCGCGCTTGGATTTGTCAGCAATCGGCTTGAGACGAATGTAGGTGTCGCTATAACCAATGCCGGTTTCCATCTGCCTGATGCGTCTCTTGTTTGCTTTGATCTTGTCGAATACCGGCTTTTGAGCATCCAGCACAGCATTAAAATCATCCAAGGTTGAAATGTCGACTTCCTGTATCCAGCGGAAAATCCGAGCCTGCTGCTTCAGATCAACAACAGTACCTTTTTGCTTAGCGTACTGGTTCCAATCGAAGCGTTCTTCCTTCCGTAGATCAAAATAGGTGTTGATGATATCCATGATGGTCGGCGGCTGCGATTCTTTTTCCGTCAACACGGCAAGCTTCTCGGCAACCTCCTTTAACCATGCGGACAACTCCGCAATTAGGTTTTTGAGTGCCGCAAGTCTGCTGTTATGAGCTTTGACCTGACGATTGTAATTTCCGATTTCCGTCGGAAGCCCTTTATGCTCCATGTGCGAAACAGCTGCTCCAAGGTGAACCGTCGGTAAATCCTCTTTGCCCTGACGAGCAAAGGAACGCAGGTCAAGGCGCTCCAAAATGTTGTTTTTCTCAAAATAGCGATTGATCGTATTTGCCCATTCACTGCGCCAGATCTCGGCATATCTTCTATCGTTCCAATCAACGGTATCCTGTTTGTGGCTTTTCCATTCGCCGGACGGCAGCCGAATGCGCTCACCGTTTTCATCAAGATCGTAAACCTTGTGTGCCTTCGGAAGCCACTTTCCATCCCTGCCCATAGCTCTCATCGTCAACATGATATGCGCATGCGGATTTCCGTCGCCCTTGTCGTGAATGGCAAAATCCGCAATCATACCGCGGGAGACAAACTGCTCCTGACAGTAATCACGGATTAGAGATTCATATTCTTCCTTTGGCAGCTCTCTCGGCAGTGCTGCGATGATGCCGCGGGAAAGCTGGGAATTCCATTGACTCTCAATCTGTTCAACAGCATTCCACAGCATTTGCCGATCCATGTACTCCTGCGGTGCGTTCGTTGGCAGAAGAATACCCTTTGCCACGACCTCCGATGATTTGTATCTGTAGTTTTTTGTTTTTCCGTCATATTCCGAAAACAGGCTTTCGCCGCTTTGATAAGCAGCTCCGGCAATAGCGGATTGCCGTTTACTCCGCTGTCGGATGGATATTGCAAAATGCGGACAGGACAATCCTTCATCACCTCGATTCCACAAGGGTGTGCTGCTTTACGCCCTTAAAACAGGGTAGCCGTGAAACGGCGCAGGGGCTTGCCCCTGTGATTGGAGCCTGTGAGAATCCTAAAAATACCGTCATGATTCGTGACGGTATTCCAGTCTCACAGAGCGCAACGGCACCGTTCCGGTGTATAATTGCGCCCTGTATTCTACAGGGTCTCTTCATCCGTCTCGACCTCCTCGATTTTCTCCTCGGCTTCTGCAATCATGCGATTTAGGATTGCATTAATCTCCGACTTGTGAAAAATGATTTTCAGCAGAGAATGTACCTGGTCATCTGTCAGCAGCGTTGGCTTCAGAAGAAATGCTTCCAGCATACCGCCGCGGGTAAAAATGCGATGATTCCGCTCCCTGCGGCGTAGCCCCTTTCCCTCGGCTTCCAACGCCTTCTGTTCATGCTTCAGCTGCCGAAGTTTAGCCTCATTGCGATGTTTTTCCTCTTTGAGTTTTTCTATTTCCTGATTCATCGTTGCCTCCTGTATCAGTGATAAATTTGATACTTTCGCTGTGTACATACGTACCGAGGCGATTACCTCCGGTACACATGTACATAGCGTTTTACCGAAAATTGCTGTTCGTAAAGGGCTTCACCAGAAGCTCAATTCCAAGGAATCCCCAGACGCGCCGTCCTGCAGAATTGATGATTGTGTTGGTATGCTCAAGATTGTATTTCTTCTCATTGGCCACCAGAAAATCGCTGACAGAACGTGGTTTCATAGGCGTCATGGCGTTTTCCTCGCACCACATCGCATAGGTTTCATAGATTTCCTTTGACGATGCCCCGCAGTCTGCACGCAGGCGGACGAAACCTTCATCTTCCATGAAATCCAACAGATTGACGGAATCGCGCTTCACATATTCGCGGTTATCGCGGGTTCGCTCACTTTCTGTGAACTGAAATTTATTCGCGATCAGCCGCTGCAGACCCTCGAACATCCAGAGAAGGATGCCTTCCGCCTCTGCTTTCATCTTGTCGGCAATATCAGGATCATCCATTCGGTCAGGAGATTTTTCTTTTGTCGTAAGGATGAGCTGGCGGCGGTAAAAACCGTTTGACCGATCATAGAGTGACTGCAAATCGCCGTTGGAGAAGGCAAGCAGACGGCAGAACATCCAGCCCTGATAGCTTTGCCTGTTTTTTCGCTCCAAGTCCATTTTGCCCTGCGCCGTAACGATGGATTTGACATAGTTAGTCTGCTTCAGTGCCTCCATTTTCATGTCGTCATCCACCATCAGCAGCTGATGCTCCAGATCTGCCCGGGCAAATGGATTTTCAGAAACCTTGCCGATGCTGCCATCCTTCATATAACCTCCGAAGAT
>CAVAJA010000367.1:0-3041 GCA_963588615.1 Lachnospiraceae bacterium
TTGGTGATCTGAACCGAGAGATCATGAAAAGGAATTCCCTGATGCAGTCCATCCGAAACATGATCCGTGGTCTGAAGAACTGGATATCTGAGCTGGCAGAACAGAAGAAAGATATGGTAGAAGCTTTGTCCAGATCAAGAGAGCCTACCATGCCTGATCTGGTCATGCAATGGCTGGAGCTTAGAGCAAAGGAAAGACAAGGATGGTCAGGAAAGGCACAACTAAATGGTACGGTCTCTGATACTGAGAAGGCAAAGCAGATGATCTCTTTTCTGCAAGCCAAAGGTATTGTCAGTGTTGAGGACTTGGATAAGAATCTTGCGGAGCTTGAAGCAAAAGCCGGTCATGCAAGGAAGAGTCTGAAGTTCAATGAGAAACGTTATAAGACCATCCGAAAGATAAAAGATGCTTCTGCGGATCTTCGGAAATATAAGCTGGTTCATGATGCTTATATGAAGAAGGGATTTAAGGTCATGAAGGATCGCTATAAGGAAGCACACAAGGATGAGCTGGATGCTTACAATCGTGCTTATCGAATCCTTATGAGAGAGGCGCAGACCACAGATGTGCCGGTTGCAAAGTTTGATTCAGAGCTGAAGACTAGAAAGAGTCAGGATGTGAAGAATCAGGAGATCTTGGATTCTGTTAAGGATGATCTTGAGCAGATGAGGGGTATTCGCTATTGCATTGATAAGGTGCGCCCAAGAGAACCTGAGAGAGCTGGCAGAAAAGAAAAAACATCCATTCATGACCGCATATCTGAGGCAAAGGTTAAAGCTGACCAGCAGAATGCTGAGAGAGATCAGACAAAGAAAAAGAGACAACAAAATATGGAGTTATAGAGATGGAGCTTATGTACAGACGTATGTAAGCTCTTTTTCTTTTGAAGGAGGGATGCGATGAATGTGTTTGAAGCAGTCCGTGAGGCTGTTACCGCCAGACAGGTGGCCGAGTTTTATGGAATAAAGATCAGACGAAATATGGCTTGCTGTCCATTCCATCCTGACAGGACACCCAGCATGAAACTGGATAAACGGTATCACTGCTTTGGATGCGGAGCGGATGGAGATGCCATTGATTTTGTGGCGAATTATTTTAACCTGAGCAAGCTGGAATCAGCCAAGAAGATAGCGGAAGATTTTGGCATTGCTTATGAAGAAGGAAGAAAGGCTTGGCATTGGCGACCTACTAAAGAGGTTGCCAACGCCAAACCTAGGTTAAGTCCGGAAGAAGAATATCAGAAAGCAGAGGATCATTGTTACCGAGTCTACTGTGATTATTATCATTTGCTGAAGGAATGGAAAGAGACAAGGGCACCAAGAACCTTTGAGGAATTTGATGAAGGACCGGACGAGTTGTTTGTTGAAGCGTGTCATAAGCTTGATTATATCGAATACGTGCTGGATGAGATTTTTCTTTCTGCCAGCCTAGCCGATCGTGTTGAGTTTGTGAGAACGCATGGGAAGGAGGTCAAAAACCTTGAGAGAAGAATTCAAGGATTTACCCAAGGAACAGCGGGAAGCTGTCCTACAAGTGGCGAGGGAACTGAACCAGCCGGAGCAAGCGCTGATCAGAAAACCAAGCCTGAACACGGTATCTATGACAGAGTTGTATGAGATGTCATTTGCACCGAGAACACCGGTGATCGAAGGTCTGCTTCATTGCGGAACCTATATTTTTGCCGGCAGTCCAAAGATCGGAAAATCATTTTTCATGAGTCAGGTAGGCTACCATGTGGCTACCGGAATTCCATTGTGGGATTATCCGGTCAGACAGGGCAGTGTCCTTTATCTGGCATTGGAAGATGAATATTCAAGGCTTCAGAGCCGATTAAATCAAATGTTTGGAGTGGAGACAGTAGATGGTCTGTATCTGGCTGTGCAATCCAAAACCATCGGTGAAGGACTGGGCGAGCAGCTCAGTGAATTTGTGCAGATGCATCCGGATACGAGGCTGATCATTGTGGATACGCTTCAGAAGGTGCGTGAGAACGGCAATGAAAGCTACAGCTATTCTGCTGATTATGAAAATATCACGGCATTGAAGCGATTCTCTGACACACACAATCTAACCATCCTTGTTGTGCATCATACAAGAAAAATGGAATCATCCGATAGCTTTGATATGATATCCGGCACCAATGGACTGATGGGAGCTGCGGATGGTGCGGTCATTCTGCAAAAGAAGAAGAGAACCACCAATGAGGCAACTATGATGATTGTGGGAAGAGACCAGCCGGATCAGGAACTGAAGCTGGAATTTAACCGAGAGCATTGTATCTGGGAACTGACCAAGGCAGAGACAAAGATCTTTGAACGGCCGATTGATCCGCTGATCCTGAAGATATCGGAATTCATGAGAAGCAGAAAAGTGTGGACAGGATCTGCTTCAGAATTATTGGCTGAGATGGAGATCACGGATGTCCAGCCTCATGTCCTGACAAGGAAACTGAATGTTAGTGTGTCAGATCTGTTCAACAAGTTCGGAATCCGATACTACCAGATGCCAAGATCCGGAGAGAAGAGAGTGTTTTCAATGGAGAATGATAATTACTCAGATGAGCAAGAAGCTGATGAGACTAAAGCAGATGAAAGTGAGACCGCTGGTGAACCTGAAGTCGATGAAGGTAAGGTCACCGGTGAGCCTGAACCAAGTGACAGTAATGACGCTATGACGGTAAATGACGCTAATTCTAAGACACCCCCACTGTCTAAAATAGCGTCATTAGCGTCACAAAGCGTCACAGAAGAGGACGAGGAGGATACAAGTAACTCATGAAAGACTTTTTAATAGCTGATACACAGCCAGAAGCACCGGCTGGCAGTATTGTCAGGGAGATAGACGGTGCAATCTATACGGTATTGATTCATTTCAATCCGGAAACCAAGGAAACAGCCAAGGATAAGATCAAGCGTTTGCTTCGAAAAGAGGTTGAAAGAGAATAATTTTTTGAAAAAGTTATTAAAAAACTCTTTACATTTTGTCTCAGGCAAAACTGCGAGATCTATATTGATTTCCTGCGGTGCACGCCTTGCTCCATT
>CAVAJA010000368.1:0-3005 GCA_963588615.1 Lachnospiraceae bacterium
ATGGACTTTTTTTCTGGTTCCGCTACCACTGCTCATGCTGTAATGCAGTTAAATATCGGAGATGGCGGACTGCGTAAGTTTATCATGGTGCAGTTACCTGAGCCTTGCGCCGAAAAGAGTGAGGCCTACAAAGCAGGATACTCTAACATCTGTGAAATAGGCAAGGAACGTATCCGCCGTGCGGCAAAGAAGATTGCCGAGGAGCATCCAGATGCAAAGTTTGATGGTGGATTCCGTGTGTTAAAGCTTGATGAGACTAACATGAAGGATGTGTATTATACTCCTGCTGAGTATGACCAGACGATGCTTTCCATGTTGGAGAGCAATATCAAGGACGACCGCACGGATTTGGATTTGCTGTTCGGGTGTCTGCTGGAGTGGGGTCTGCCGTTGTCTCTGCCGTATAAGTCCGAGAAAATCGACGGATGCACGGTGCACAACTACAATGACGGCGACCTGATTGCCTGCTTTGATGAGGATATTCCGGACAGCGTTATCAAGGCAATTGCTAAGATGCAGCCCCTGCGTGCCGTGTTCCGTGACAGCAGCTTCGCCGGAAGCCCTGCAAAGATCAATGTGGAGGAAATCTTCAAACTCATGGCACCAGATACATCTGTGAAAGTAATCTAAGGAGGTGCAGATAATGACGTATGCTATGGAGCAGAAACTACAGATACTTGAAGAATATATCGAGAAACTCGAAGTAGCTGCTAATAATAACGACTCCAAAGAAGCCCAAAAATTGCAGACAGAGATAATCGGTGTATATGATTCTGAAATTGATGGATTAAGGACTAACTTGGATAATTATAGTGGGGCACATCTTTATTTAGAAGAGCCAGTCGACTTTATTGGAGATGCCAGGTTGTTAAAAGCAAAGCTGGTAAATTATAAGTGTAACTTAGAATCAGGACTGTACAAACTCTTTCAAAATTCAGATGGTGGAGTGACTGTGTCTCAACATGTGAATCAAGATGTAAATGCAACGGTGGTTGTTACGCTTGATCAAACGATTAACAACATACAAAAAATTCCAGAGGCAATACTTTCAGAAGAAGAAAAAGAAACGCTTTTAGGGAAAATCACTGCTATATCTGCGGAAAAAGATAGTAAGAAACGGTGGGAGAAAGTTAGCAGTGCATTGAAATGGATTGCAGATAAAGGCATTCAAGTTGGAATAGCGGCACTTCCATACATCGCCAAAGCATTGGAGGTCAACTAATGAAATTACGATTTAAGCACCAAAAATTTCAAGCAGACGCCGCCAAAGCAGTGGTGGATGTCTTTTCTGGACAGCCATATCTTACGCCGTCATATATGATGGACAGAGGCAGTGGATACTATCAACAGACACTGACTGATGAGGCTGATTTTACTGGTTGGAGCAATCACAAGATTGTGCCGGAGCTTAATGACCGTATCATTCTGGAGAATCTGCAAAGAATTCAGCGGGCAAACCAGCTCAAGCCTTCCGACAAGCTGGAGGGACATTATAACTTGACCATCGAGATGGAGACTGGCGTCGGCAAGACCTATACCTACATCAAGACCATGTACGAGCTGAATCGTGCATACGGCTGGAGCAAATTTATTGTGGTTGTGCCGAGCATTGCTATCCGCGAGGGCGTATACAAGTCCTTTCAGGTGACGCAGGAGCACTTCGCCGAAGAGTACGGCAAGAAAGTGCGCTTCTTCATCTATAACTCTGCCCAGCTGACGGAGATTGATCGCTTTGCGTCAGATAACTCCATCTGTGCTATGATCATCAATTCACAGGCATTCAATGCCAAGGGCAAGGACGCACGCCGTATCAGCATGAAACTGGACGAATTCCGCTCCCGCCGGCCGATTGATATTATTGCCAAGACAAATCCAATCCTGATTATCGACGAGCCGCAGTCTGTCGAAGGTAAGCAGACGAAGGAAAACCTAAAGCAGTTCAATCCACTGCTGACACTGCGCTATTCTGCGACGCATAAGAGCGACAGCATTTACAACATGGTTTACCGTCTGGATGCTATGGAGGCGTACAATAAGCGGCTGGTTAAGAAGATTTCCGTAAAAGGTATTTCAGAGTCTGGTACCACAGCGACGGAAAGCTATGTTTATCTGGAGAGCATTAACCTGTCCAAGGCAGCACCTACTGCCACAATCCAGTTTGATGTGAAGGGTGCAAGCGGCATCCGCAAGGTAACTCGCACTGTTTCCGAAGGATTTAATCTATATGATAACTCCGGCAACATGGAAGAATATAAGAACAACTTCATTGTTTCTCATATTGACGGACGGGATGACTCTTTGGAGTTTGTCAACGGCATCAAGATTTACGCCGGTGATGTGATCGGCAAAGTCAGCGAAGATCAGCTGCGCCGCATTCAGATTCGTGAGACGATTCTGTCCCACATTCAGCGTGAACGTGAGCTGTTCTATAAGGGTATCAAGGTGCTGTCATTGTTCTTCATCGACGAGGTTGCAAAGTACCGCGTTTATGATGATGCGGGTCAGGCGCAAAACGGCACCTATGCTCAGATGTTTGAGGAAGAATATGCCGACATTATCAGCAATATGCAGCTTAGCATTGGTTCAGGAGATGGAGAGGCTGAGTATCTGAAGTATCTTCAGTCTATACCTGCTGAGAAAACTCATGCCGGTTATTTTTCCATCGACAAAAAGGGCAAGATGATCGATTCCAAGGTGGGACGCAAAGAGACCACCACGGACGATGTAGATGCCTATGAGTTGATTATGAAGAACAAGGAACTGCTGCTGGATCGTGATCCAAAGCGTTCTCCGGTTCGTTTTATCTTCTCACACTCCGCTCTGCGCGAGGGATGGGATAATCCGAATGTGTTCCAGATTTGCACGCTCAAACAGAGCTCCAGCGAAGTGCGCAAGCGTCAGGAAGTTGGTCGAGGCCTGCGTCTGTGCGTCAACCAGGATGGCGAGCGAATGGACACCAATGTTCTTGGCAATGACGTACATAACGTAAATGTGCTGACCGTTAT
>CAVAJA010000369.1:0-2808 GCA_963588615.1 Lachnospiraceae bacterium
GAGCTACTGATCTCCACAGCACATGGTCAGATGCTGAACACTGCCGTATGCGACTGCGATTACTTCGCATGGCAGGATAAGTCCATGGGAGGGCGTGACCGGTTCGAGGGCGAGTTCCTCTCGGAGTATAGCTGGAGCGAGGCAATTCTGGCCGGAATTTTAGAAAAAAGCGAAAAATAAACAGATTTGATTGCAAAAACCATACTGCCGCAGACGACTGAAAAGCCGTTTGCGGCAATTTTTTTAGAAAATTTCAGAAAACCGGAAAAACAGTCGATTCCGTTGGTTTGGCGTTGGTGGCAATTTGGTATGATGGGTGCGCTTCAAGAGTGCAACTGCCTGTAAAAGAACATGGCTGGCGATTGAAGTTTATATTTTTGATAGATTTTAGCAAATGCAAATGAATGCGCTTAACCGAACGCATATCTGCATGTTTACAGGGTAAAGGGGTTCCCAAATGGCAGGAAGATTTTCCAAGGCGGAATTAAAAAATAAACTCCAGCGCTCCACGTTCAGCCTCGTGGCATCCGGCGGAATAGAGAGCGTGACGGTGCGGAAGGTGGTCACGGGCTGAGGCCTTTCTGACCCATATATCTACCAGTGCTACAGCGATTTGACGGAATTGATGACCGATGCTTTCTTGAGTATAGACAAGGAAATCGCCTCCTTAATTACTTCCGTGATCAAAGATCAGGCGCAGACAGAGGGAACAGACATAGAAGAAGCGTGCTGGCTTCTCTGGAGCACCTATTGGAAGTTCCCTTTTGAGCGATCCGGACAAAATCGTGTTTTACTGGCGGTTTTATCAATCCGGTTATTAGTCTGCGGAATTGCTGGAGCAGCGTTACGAGAATTTTCAGACATTCACTTCCTTCATGTACAGCACGGGCGAGCATGCAGGTTTGACCGGGCACAGCAATTTGGATGCTGCCGTTTCCTGCGTGATTGATAATACCGTTTCGGCGGCCGTGAAAATCCATCAGGGCTATTTGGGCGCAGACGATATCTCACCATAGGTGATATACGGCACGGCATTTTCATATATATTGCGGCTTTCAGGAATTGATGTGTGGGAAAGAATCCGGCAGAAGCGGGATTTAGAAGGAGAAGCAGATTATGACTGACAAAAAAATAAAGCACCTCAGCAGGGCAGAACTGATCGATATCACCTATGAGCAGCAAAAACGCCTGGAGGCAAGCGAGGAGACAATCCGCCAGCTTCAGGCAAAACTGGAAGAAAAGGAACTGCACATCGCGGAAGCCGGCTCCATTGCAGAGGCAGCACTGAAGGTGAACGGGATATTTGAAGTGGCACAGGCTGCAGCAGAGCAGTATTTAATCTCGCTTCGGGCGGCATCTGCCAATGCAGAGGCAGTGGTTTCAGCAGCAGAGAAGCAGCGCGATGATATTTTGCTTGATGCCAGAAAGCAGTCCTCTGAAATCCTTCAGCAGGCGGAAGCGAAGGCAGACAAAATTGTGGCGGATGCAGAAAGACAGTCCCAGGAAAAATGGGCCTGTTTTGAACAAAGGGAAAATGAGTTCATTGCGGCGCACGAGGAATTGCGGGCAGTCATTGGTAAAGGAATTTCAATATGAGAAAAAAGAATCGAACGGTGGAATTGCCTACGGCAGAGCAGCTTGAACGCGAAAGAAACCGGGTACGATATCATCGCCGCTACAACCGGGTGCTCAAGAGCACAATTGCCATCCTGGTTGTAGTCGCGGCGCTGGCTGTGCTGGTGGCAACACTCTGGATGCCGGTTCTGCGGATTTATGGCACCTCCATGGTCCCAACTTTGGAGGACGGACAGATTGTTGTTACGGTGAAAAGCAGTCACTTTGAGCAGGGGGATATCGTCGCCTTCTACTACGGCAACAAGCTTCTGATCAAGCGATACATTGCCGGCTCTGCGGACTGGGTCGATATTGACGATATGGGCAACGTATCTGTAAACGGCGAGGAACTGGATGAGCCTTATATCAAAGAAAAGGCGCTCGGATCTACAAATATTGAGCTGCCCTATCAGGTACCGGACAACCGATATTTCCTGATGGGGGATAACCGGGACGTATCCATCGATTCCAGAAACACAGCTGTCGGCTGCGTGGCAGAAGATCAGATTGTTGGAAAAGTTGTTTTTCGCATCTGGCCGCTGAGCCAGTTCGGACCGGTAGAGTGACATCGCACGGAGGATCATTATGCAGAATATATTTTCAAAAAAATCACAGCAGTATATAAAAGAGCATCTGCAAAAAAAGCGCTGGAAGTGGGTCGTAACGGTACTCGCGTGCGTTGTCGTGTTCTGCACGACCTATGCGCTGATTCTGCCTGCCATCACGCTGACCGGCGATACCTTCTGCGGGCAGGAAGAGCACGTACATACGGACAAGTGCTACGAAAAGGTAAGCGTATCCAGAGTCACGCATAGACAACAGTTTTAAAACCCTCCATAATGCCCGCATGGAGGTAGAAAACACATGAAAAATCGTAAAGTTTATAACTGGGCAGCCATAAGGGAGGAATTCAAAAAATCAGATCTTTCCATCGAGGCATTTTCGAAGCTGAAAGGTTTTGCTAAATCTTCAGGACACAAACACTTAAATGACATTGCTCTGCAAAAACGTCAGGAGCAGTCTGAATCCGAAATGATTCCCGAAAATGAAGAAATGGCCTTTATTCCTGTTGAGATAGCAGAACCAGACATCGAAGATCTTGATATACCAGAGGTAAGATTTATCAGAACAGCGAAAAAGGATGCGGAAACCAAAGAAGATATTCCCATTGATCTTAGAATTAATAACGTTGCC
>CAVAJA010000370.1:0-2776 GCA_963588615.1 Lachnospiraceae bacterium
TCAAAGGAAGGACGATTGCCGTTGGTGCCGGAATAGCCGTCATCCACAAACTCGACCGGCTCATACAGATCAAATTCCCTACGGGACTTGATAAAGCGATGGAGAAGCGTTCGCTGGTTGGCGATACTCTCGCTCTCGGTCTTGAATTTCAGATCATCATCCGCATCTGACAGGCGGATATACAGGTAAAGCTTTTTCAACAGGACGCACCTCCTTCCAGTTCGTGATATGCCGTCTCCAGAGCGTCTCGTTCCTCTTGAAAACGGAATGTAATCTCTAATCTGCACTGACCGTAACCGGTCTTATATACATAGATGCTTTCAAGCATGGCCTGTGCTATCTCAGGCGTCAGCTTTCTTGCTTTACGGATGTTCTGCACATTCTTGAGCCACTTGTTCTCTGATGAGAGCATACGGTTCAGCCTTGCAAGCTCAACCGACAGCTGATTAAGTCTGGAGCTCTGCTCCTGGTATGCCGCATCAAAACGGCTTTTCAACTCCATATAGTCACCGGCAGAGAGAATGCCGTCCACATAGTCATCGTACAGCCGCTCACGCTTTTGCTGATGCTGTGACAGTGTTTCTCCAACCGTCAGTATTTCCTGCTGAAGCTCTGTCTGCCGTGCTGTCTGAGCCCCTGTATCCTTGAGCCGTTCCGTAACAGCTTCAAAATCCGCATACAGAGCGAGCTGGGTCTGAATGGCGTTCCAGACAATCGGAGCAAGCTTCTTTTCTCCGATGGACGCCGGATCATCACAGCGGCCGTACTGCTTATTACGGCAGGTATATTGTCCGTAAGTCCCGTTTACCTTGCGGCAGTATCCGAGATTGGAACCGCAGCACCCGCAGCGGACGATGCCGCTTTTGAAAAGCTGAGGATGGCTCTCACGGAAGGCTTTGCTTGCAGCAAGCTTTTCCTCGTTGATTCTTCGACCTTCATTCAGGATTTCTCTGACCTTGTAGAAGTCGCCTCTGCTGACCAATGCCTCATGCATATCCGGCAGGATGCGCCATTTGCTTTCATCCGGTTCATAGCGATAGTCCGGCTTACCGAGATACAGTGCCGTCGGCATCCGCCCGAAGACCAGATCACCCATATAAGTGGGATTCATCAGAATCTGCTTGATAACCTGTTGTGTCCAGATGCAGTCGGAATAGCACTGCCTTTTTGTCATTCCTCGCAGATAGCGGAGCTTTCCGGGCGATGGAATACCCTCATCATTGAGCATGCGGACAATCGGTCTCGCACCATTTCCTTCAAGGAATAGGGAGTAAATTCTCTTGATGATCGGAGCTGTCTCCGGATCAGGCTCAAAGCGATAAGCCTCCGTAGTGGATTTGCGATATCCATACGGAATCATGCTTGGAATATGCTCTCCGGCAAGCTGCTTTGCGTGAACCGCAAGAGATACCTTCTTGGACTGATCTTTGGAGTAGAAGCTGTTTATCAGATTCTTCAGCGGAATCAGCAGGCTTCCGGCAGAGCCGTCTGTCTCGTAGCTGTCATAATGGTCAACCACGGAGATGAAGCGAACACCCATGGCTGGAAAGATGTTTTCCAGCAGGTTGCCTGCCTCAATGTAATCACGGGAGAATCGGCTGAAGTCTTTGATGACCAGTGCCTTGATCTTCCCGTCACGAATATCTGAAAGCATTTTCTGAAACTCCGGACGGTCAGTGTTTGTGCCCGTCCATCCGTTGTCCACATAGGTTCCTGCCAGATGCAGATACGGATGCTCCGCAACGTAATCACGGCAGATCTCAATCTGTCCCTCGATGGAATCGCCGTCATCGTTCTTTTTGCTGTTTTCAATGGAGAGGCGCGCATATATCGCGGTCTCCCATACCAGAAGCACAGCACTGACGTTTTCCGTCGTCTGCTCCGGCTGTAAATACTGTCTTTTCTTTCTTGCCATCAGGCTTGCCTCCTTTCTAAGATTTCCTTGCCTTCCTCATCGGGAAGGACATCCTCAAAGCGCTCTATATACTGAAGTGCCGATTCCAGCTCATCTCTGTAGCGGAAGCACACCTCAATGCGCTTGCCGTCATAAATCAGGATTCGTTCGATCAGATGAACGATGCACTCCCTGTCCAGCTCCGTCAGATGCTGGAACTTCTTAAACTGCGCAATCCATTCGATATTGCCGGAGCTGTTCTCCATAGCCTGACTGCGCTCCTCCTTGAGCCTGCCAAGCTGCTTTTGCCTGTCGGCAATCCTGCGGTCGTAGTTGGCGTGAAACTCGCGGTACTCCTCGCGGCTGATTACGCCGTCCGCCATGTCGGAGTAAAGATTGACCTTTAAGTCCTGGTATCGCGTAATCTCACTCTCCAGAGCCGCAACCTGCGCGTCATAGTTGATGATGCGTCTGTCCTGTTCCGGCAGTGCGGCGATATAGTCCAAAACCTTTTCTACCTGGGCAATCAGTTCGATATGGTCGTTGATGATGTGAAAGACGATCTGCTTGAGCTTGTCCTCGCTGAACGAGTGCGGAGAACAGCCTTGCTTCGCTTTGTTCGCGGAGCAGATGAGATAGTGATATTTCTTATCTCCGCAGGGAACAGTCTTGCGCACCATAGTGTGCTTGCAGTCTCCGCAGAAGACAAAACCGGAAAATAGATGTACCGTTTCCTCCTGCGGTGCCGTCCGTACATCCCGCAGCATCAGGCTCTGTACAGTATCAAAGTCCGTCTGCCGGATAATCGGCTCATGACTGTTTTCTATGACAACCCACTCGGAGCTGTCGTACTCCACACGCTTCTTGACCTTGTGGTTCGGT
>CAVAJA010000371.1:0-2738 GCA_963588615.1 Lachnospiraceae bacterium
CATCGAGGCGGGCCTTATTCTGAAGGAGATGGAGGCAAGATCTTCTCTGAATTCCGTGCTGGTAATCTGTCCGAGGCCTCTGGTAGCAGAGAAAAAGTGGCAGCAAGAGATGAAGCGTTTTGATGAGAACTTCACTCAGCTGGACGGCAAGGCACTGGCCGAGTGCATTCAGGAGACCGATCGGGATGGTGAGTGGCCGGAGAGACATTGTAAGACCGTCATTCCGTATTCTCTGTTTAATGAGGACTCCATTCTGGGAAGAGCGTCGAAATCCACCAGAAAGCATAAAAGTCTGGGATTGGCAGAATTGGATCCGGTTCCGCATTTTGATCTGGTGATCGTGGATGAGGCTCATAACATTCGCAATGCCAACACCTGGGCATATCGAGGTGTTGAGCTGTTCTGCCAGAATGCGGATGCAGTGGTATTCCTGACTGCTACGCCACTCCAGAACAGCAACAATGACCTGTATACGTTACTGAACCTCCTGCGACCGGATCTGGTGCTTGATGTGGATACGTTCAAAACCATGGCAGAGCCGAATGCCTATGTGAATAAACTTCTGCGAATTGTGCGAAATCAGCAGGAAGGTTGGCAGGAGGAAGGAAGGCAGGAGATTTCTAATATCCTGGGAACAACCTGGGGACGCAATGTCATTCAGCATAATCCGGATTTTGAAAAGATCTTTAATCTTCTGCATCGAGAGGAAATTTCCAGAGATGAAAAGGTGGAGGCAATCACTATCATTGAGAGCTTTCACTCTTTCCATACGATGATCAACCGAACCAGAAGAAGAGATATTGAGGATTTCTGCCTCCGAAGAACACTGACGGTCAGAGTGGCCTTCAACAGTGCTCAGAGAGAGCTTTATGATACCTTAATGGAATTTGAAAGCACTGCATTGGAAATGCTGCATGGAAGCCGCAGTGTGCGATTTATGCTGTGTACGATCATGCGCCAGGCGTCCAGTTGCATCTATGGTTTGGCTCCATTTATGGATGATATGGTGCATCGGAGGATGAATCAGATCCAGGAAGATGGAGAGCTGTACGAAGAGGATGTAGAGCTGAATTCGGACGAAGAGAATTCCTTGTTCGAATTGGCAGATGAGATTGCTGTGTTGTCAAAGAATCTTCCCAAGGATGATCCGAAGCTGGCCAAGCTGTTGGAAATTGTGGATGAGAAGCAGAAGGATGAGAACAACCGAATCATTGTTTTCAGCTCCTTTAGGCACACGCTGGGCTATTTGAATAAGAATCTGCAAAAGCATGGAATTCGTGTGGGACAGGTGGATGGATCCGTACCGGATGAGGAACGATATAAGCTCCGTCAGAGGTTCCTTTTGGATCGAGATGACCAGAATGCGATTGATGTCCTGCTGTTCAGCGAAGTCGGCTGTGAAGGTTTGGACTATCAGTTCTGCGATTCCATGATTAACTATGATCTTCCCTGGAATCCGATGAGAATCGAGCAGAGAATCGGACGTATTGATCGTCGCGGACAGAAGAGTAATACAGTCAAGATCTACAACATGATCACATCCGAGACCATTGATGCAACGATCTATGATCGCTGTCTGTCTAAAATCGGTGTGTTTGAGGACAGTATCGGTGATTGTTCCGAGATTCTTGGCGATATTTCGGATCAGATTTTCAAGATCATGTTTGACCCTGAACTGACAGAGGAAGAACGCAACGGCAAATTCGAGAAGATGGCCGACAATGAAGTCGGCAAGGTACAGGAGCTGCGTCGTCTGGAACAAGAAGAGAAATCCTTATATGGCTTTGATCTTTCTAAGTACATCATTGATAAGGACGTGCAGGATGCAGAAAATCAGTGGATTAGTCCGCAGAGCATGAACGAAATGGTGAATGCTTTCCTGGATGACTATCTGGGACCGGGCGAGTACATACGAGGCAAAGGAGAAGGCAAAAATCTGCGTCTATCTGTTGAGAAGAGACAACAGCTGCTGGGAGACCTGCGCACGATGCAGCTTCCGGCCAATAACAATGCGGTAAAGCTGTGGAAGGCATACCTGAAATCAAATACTGCATCATTGGCTGTTACATTCGACAGCAAATTTGCAAAAGACAACAGAAATGTTGCTTTCCTGACACAGATGCATCCGCTTGTGATGGATGCGGCCGCCTATGAGAGTAAGAAATTCCCTTGCAACGCCAGCGTGCGTGTGGCAGATCCGGAAATTCCGTCAGGGGATTATGCGTTCCTGATTTACGCATGGAGATATGTGGGACTCCGGCCGGATATTAAGCTGATTGCGGTCTGTGATAATGAGGCGGTTGAGCGGAACGTTCTTTCCTTCCTGCAGTACGCATCGGAATCTGATGTTGAGGACGGATCATATGCCGAGAAATGGGACGAAATGAATCAACTGCATTACTTGAGATGGAAGGAAGCAGAAAAGGCTTATATCCAGGAAATTCGCAACGAATGCGATTATCGGTTGGAACAGATCAACCACTCCGGCAATCAGCAGGAGGCGATTATAATAGAGCAGATTCGGAAGGCAAAAGATGAGAGAATCCGGCGAATGAAGGAAGCACAGCTGGAGAATCTCAAAAACAAATTCGAGGAACAAAGAAAGAAGATTGAAGATATTGTAGGAAAGGCGGATATTCATATGGATCTGCTGGTCAAGGGTGTATTGCACGTAGATTAAGGTGTTCGGGGGGATGCTGGACGCGGGAAAGATCAACTATCAGGCAATCTATGAGAAG
>CAVAJA010000372.1:0-2731 GCA_963588615.1 Lachnospiraceae bacterium
GGCATATTTGTCACCCATATTTTGATTGCGATAGCCTGCAACCGCTATCCAATGCTTGCGTGCCTCCGGAAGAAACATGGGGCTCGGAAACATCATGGCTAAACTGACAAAGGATGCCTGACGCTCAATCCAGCGAATATCTTTCATCGCGGGCTTAGATGCTTTCTCAGCTTCTATTTCTTTGTATTTCAGCAAGTGTAAGTCCGAGGCATGGAGGCTTTGCAGTTCGTAGAACATATTATGCCATTCGTAGTGCCAGCATTCATGGTAAACGCACCGTGCAAAGTCATCTCCCGCGCACAAGCTACTGCTGCTCCTGTTCAAAAAGATCGTTTTTGCATGTATGGATACTTCCGTAAACTGTTTGTTATCATCGCTCAAACAGACACGCGTTGTGCCTTCTTTGAAAAGAAGCATAGAAGAAGTATGTTTGTTTTCGTATAGTTTCTCATGAATAATATTCAGACCCATAGCATCAGTCAAACGTTTTGCACCATCGAATTGAAAGCACTCCGCAGCTTTGGGTCCAAGATATTTCTTCAGCATGTCCACAACCATCAGTTCCATATCGTGATAGGACAGCACAGGAACCAAATATTTTGACATAACAGGGAGATTCCGTTCACCTGGCTGATGGACAGATAAGCCTTGAACGCCTGGAATGAATTGAATACCATCGTTAAATCGAAACCTCGCTGAGAAGTAGAAACGGTGCACCTCATACTTCGGGATTTTACGCTCTTGGGGCACACCGATTTTCATGCGCACAAGAAAATCAACGAGCAGTGTTGTGCGGTCCTCACGCCACAGGTTGCCGCGAACAAAGGCACTATCCTTCCGCAGAAACGTCAGCTCACCCTTGCTCAGGTCAACCTCCAGTCCCTGAACCATGCCAAGCTTAACGGCAGCTTCCAGCTCATCCATCAATTCATCAAAGAAGTGGTTATTGATATACTCCTGCATGGTTTGCAACTCAGGCACCATTACCTTTTGAACCTTTTTTACTTCGCTCATCGTTATTCCCCCTCTCAGCGGTACATCATACCGGGCATTTTTACGCTTTCACATTTGTCAGTGGCTAGAGATGTTTTTTTCGCATAGACACAACCATTGCAAATAATGCCTCTTCCGAATCGATTGCGAATGGAATCAATGGCCTGATCCAGACGGTTTAGTCTTTCCTGCTTCAGATAGTCCCCGAAGATATCAATCTGTTCCGGCTGCTTTTCGTCCTGCAGTTGAGACGCCGTAATCGTCAGCGCCCGCACAGGATTTCGCCAGGCATAGCTCAGTATGAATTGATCAAACGCTGCTTGCGCAATAACCAGCGAGCTTTGGGTCGGGTAGTTAATCTTTGCACTGTATTCCTGATACGCAAAGGTATTATCCTTGACACAGAGGCGAACGGTTTGTGCCTTACAGTGATTTGACATCAGCCGATGTCCCACGTCCTGCGCGAGTTCAATGAGTGCGAACCATACGGAATCGTTGTCCTCCAGATCCCGTGTGCAGGTCGCACCATGACCAATCGATTGCGGCAAAGGGGTATAATCGACCGGCGTCACTGAAAAGCAATCCGAGCCGTTGGCAAAAGCCTGCAGCATCTCTCCGTTCTTGCCGAACTTGCGCCGAATCACATCTGCCGGCGCGTTCGCCAAATCCCCGATAGTCAGAATGGCAAGATCACGCATCTTTTTTGTGGTTCTAGGGCCTACATACAGCAGGTCAGACACGGGCAGGCACCAGCATTTCTCTCGGAAATTGCTCCGGCTAAGCACAGTCATGCCGTCCGGTTTCTTCATGTCGCTGCCAAGTTTGGCCAGTGCTTTTGTGAAGGACACCCCGATGGACACGGTCAGTCCTGTTTCATCCTTCACGGTTTGCCGGACGGATTCAGCAATTTCGATGGCTGTCTTTTCATCATAAGGTAGGCTAATCCACGCTTCATCCATGCCGAAAGGTTCCACATTGTTGCTGTGCCGCCGGTAGATGCGCCTCAGCAGTTTGGAATACTTGAGATACAGGTCATAGTGCGGTTTGACAATGATGAGGTCAGGGCAGGTCTGCAATGCCTGCCAGTTTGCCATGCCTGTTTTTACACCGCATCTCTTGGCTGGGTAACTGGCTGTGAGGACAATGCCGTGCCGCTGTGCGGGGTCTCCGCACACAGCGATTGCTTTTCCTTGCAGTGAGGGGTTCTCTACCATTTCCACCGAAGCGTAGAAACAGTTTGCGTCTGAGTGCAGAATCATCAAGATGCTCACTTCCTATACGGTGTCCACATCGACAGCTCTGATTATAGCCAACAGTAAAGCGCTTTTCAAGAGGTGTCATAACGACTGGTTGATTTTTAGACCAGTGTTGTATTTTCTCATTGACAAAGCTAATTGTGATGTGTATTATATGCATAGTAAATGAGATTGGAGTTGAGTACTCATGGCACGTAAGCGATTTTCTACCGATGGCAAGGGAGAATCACAGATTGTGGAGTTTCCCTCAAGTGTGCAGGGGGCATGTGACAACAAGATGTTCTTCGCGAACCGTTTGAAGGATCTTCGTAGTCTTGCTCATCTGACGCAGATCGAGTTTGCGGATGAACTTGGTCTTTCCAAGAGCGCCGTTGGCAATTGGGAAAGCGGGCGCACCCGTCCTGACCTGGCGAACATTCCCGCTATCTGCCGCGCACTTGGAATTACAGCGGAAGAATTTTTCCGTGATAACAGTACCGCTG
>CAVAJA010000373.1:0-2718 GCA_963588615.1 Lachnospiraceae bacterium
GCAATGTACTGTCCAATCTCATCCACTAGGAAGATCACATGATGATTCTCGCCCTTCTTGGCACAATATTTCTTTACATAATTGGCAAACTGATCAATGGACAGACGGTAACTGCTCTCCGCATTGTTGGCCCAGTTCCTTGCAGACTCCTCACTCATAAGGCCAAGCGTCGTGATGGTCTCAATGATTTCATCCTGAATGAAATAGAAATCCTCTCTTGCGATCTCCCAGCTGTTGCCGTTGATCTCTTCGAATTTCTCCTTGAACTGCTCGTACTTTCCGTCGTCATCCAGCTTTCTCTCAAACTCAGCCAGAAACGGAATGGATCCGCAATAGCCCAGATGCTCATTGAAAACCTTCATGAAGACATCCTTGATGGCTTCCTTGTTTACCTTGGAATCGGTTGAGCTCTTGGAATCCACGTTGAATAGGATGACATCTGTGTCTTCGGCATAGGATGCAGCTCTTTTAATCTTCTCCTGCAGCTTCTTGTTCGGAACCTTGACGTCATTCAGGAAAAAGCTGGATGCAGCATACTCTGTCTTATCCTCTGGGTGTTCTGGATTCCGTACCTTTTTGTCAGAGAGGATATAGGAAAGGATCTTCAGGAAGTGTGACTTACCACTTCCAAAGAAGCCGGAGATCCACACACCCATCTTGTCCGTTCTGCCAGTCAGACCCTTCTCATATGCGTCAAAGAATTTGTTCATGTATTTATCAAGCTCTTCGGTAACGACGTACTCGTCCAGCTCTTGATATACATTCTCCTGATCCTTCTGTCCGACCTTGATAACGCCCTTGATATCACGATCGATGCCCTTATAAAACATCTCTTGGATTTTCATATCGTCTGCCCCTCTCTATCACTGTATCAGCGGAAATGCCCGGTAATAATTTCCGTCATGTATCGTCCCAAACAAGCTCAAGGTCTGCGTATTCCAGCTGCCCGGATAGAACATGATCACCGGTACCTGGTCAAAGACCTGATGCAGGTTGTTAAGCACATTGTGGGCTCTCACAAAAGGAAAAACCTTCCCCACACCGGTCAGGAACACCACGCTCTTCTCCGGCGTCTGCTCCATAATCCGGTTCACGATCAGATTCTGATCTGTCGTCAAGCGCAGCATTTTGGAAATCGCTTTGTAGAGATACTCACGGCCCTTTTCATTTTCATACTTGGCACACTTCTCCAAATAGCCGCGTTCCCGAAGGATGTCGATGACCATGTTGTAAAGATCAAACTCTACAATGGTGAATCCATCCGCCTCTGGGTTGTTTCTCTTCTTCAAATCCTGAATCTTCCGACGCATGATCATTTCGTCGCAAGGCTCATAATCAAAAATGAAGTACCGAACCTCACCACCGGTTCCCTTATTCTCCTGAAATTTTTCATCTGCAATTCGAGGCCAGATGGCATCCAGCTTGTCCTTAAACTCCATTACTGCTCTCCCGTTAATGCATATAAATAATCCTGCATGTTATTTCTAAGAAGCACCGCGCGAAGCTCGTCCTCAATATATGGCTTTGAAATGCGCTTCACCTTTTTGTCATCGATGGCAAGAATTCCCGCTTCCTTCAGAAATTTGGTATAGGTGGCTTTCAGTTTCTTTACCGTAGCCTCCGACCACTTAGCGACATTCTCGTCCTGTTCCTGTTTCCGTCCAAAGAAGATGTTCAGGTCTGCCTCTTTAAATTCATTCTCACCCAGTCGCATTTTCTCCCTAACCACTTCGTAGACCAGCTCGAACAGCATACGGTCGGAAGCCATTGCCGAGATCAAAGTGATCAGCTTTGCCGTATTCACATCGGTTGTGAGAAGCAGCTTCATCAGTTCCTCCGGAACTGCTTCGATCCTCATCCTGATGCAGCTGAATTCGCTGAGTGCTCTTTCTCTTGCCTTCTGTTGGTAAACATTTTCCTGCAGAACAATTTCACGAACCTCTGTCATGCTGTGCTCCTGCAGCAGTCGGACCGTTTCCTTTGTTTCCATAAACCAGAGAAGGAACTTTACACTCCTTGCGCTGTACTCCATTATTTCTTCCTTTCGAAGCTGGCAATGTCTCCCAGATCACAATCCAGCTTTGTGCAGATTTTCTCCAGAATCGCCATGGAAACGGTTTCACCCTTGCTCATCTTCGCAATGGTGCTGCTGCTGATTCCAACTGCATTCACCAAATCTGTCTTGTTCATGTTCTTATCGATCAGTAATTTCCACAATCCGTTATAAGACACTGCCATGATTCCACCTCGTCATAGACTCAAATGCACTTACTAAAAATATCAAAAGATATAATTATGCCATGATAGTTCAAACTATACCTCGAATTTAAAGTTTTTTCAATTTATTTTCCAATTTCTTCTTTGAAAACTCAAAGATTAATTTTGAGAGTTTTAGCGTTTATTTTAAGCATGAGGTTTTTTCTCAGCTTCACTAGTGGCAAGCAGTGCTTTCCGGTCCCGGAAATCGCAAAGCGCTTGTTGAGGGGTAACCCCCAATCCCCCAGAACTGGCCGCGAGGCGGTCAGGCTGCGCACTCACTTTGTGAGCGCTAAGGTCGTTTCCAAAACAAAAAAAGAGCGGGTGAACAGCACTCCTTCGAATGCCATCCACCCGCTTCTTATCTGGTTTGATCTTTGGTTTTGTCTTTGTCCTTCTGATGCTGCTCCTCGTCGATTTTCAGGAATCGGTCAATGTCCTGTTTTGCGATCTGATAATCCA
>CAVAJA010000374.1:0-2593 GCA_963588615.1 Lachnospiraceae bacterium
ATAAATAATACTGATTTTAGTGAGACTGATACGTATCCTTTCCCTTCCGCGCAAAACGCAGATCACGGTTGGGGATCTCAGAATAGGATGAGACAGGATATGGATGAGAGACAGCGCTATCGGGAATTGCTTGAGAGAAATCTGGAATACGACATTCTCATGCAGAACCACCAATACGACCAGGACACCATTGAGGAGATCATGGAGCTGATGCTTGATACCATCTGTTCCAAACGGCAGTACATCCGCATTGCCGGAGATGACAAGCCGCGTGAGGTCGTAAAGAGTCAGCTTCTCAAGCTGAACAGCGAGCATATCGAATATGTGCTTTCTTCCTTCAAGGACAATGCCACCAAGGTACGAAACATCAAACAGTACCTGCTGGCGTCCCTATACAATGCTCCGCTTACCATATCGAATTATTTTGACGCACTTGTGCGTCATGACATGGCAAACGGAGTTATCTGAGCCGCAGTGTAAAAGCTGCGGCTCTTGTCAGTTCAGGAGGTGATGCAAATTGGCAGAGAAAGATACGGCGGTTTCCGCTGAGGAGACGGCAAAGAAGCCTGCCCGTCAAAGAAAGACGATGGCAGTACAGGAGGCTCGCGCCTCTCCGAAGACAAAAGACGAAAAGGCACAGGAAATACTGGAGAAAGCAAAGTCGGAGCCAAAGCCTGACTGGGAGGTTGCAGAACAGGTCGTGCTGATTCCGCTGGAACAGCTGAAGCCGTTCAAAAATCATCCGTTCAAGGTCAGAGACGACGATGAATTGATGCAGGATACCATCGACAGCATCATGGCTGGCGGCGTAATCAACCCGATTCTTGTCCGGCCTACGGAGGACGGCAAATTTGAAGTTGTCTCCGGTCACCGCAGATTCCGTGCATCAGAGCTTGCGGGTAAAGCCGATATTAAGGCGATTGTCCGTGAGATGGATGATGACACCGCCGTAATTACGATGGTGGACAGCAATTTACAGCGAGAACAGATCAGTCCGATGGAACGTGCACAGGCTTACAAGATGAAGCTGGAGGCCTTGAAACATCAGGGAAAACGAGTGGATTTAGAACATCCTTCAACTTCTGTCCAAGTTGGACAGAAGTTGGCTGGCAGGACATCACGCGAGCTTGTTGCCGAGAACAGCCCTGACAGTTCGTCTCAAATCCGACGCTACATCCGCCTCACCGAACTTCGACCGGAGCTTCAGCAGATGGTGGATGAGGGAACCATTTCGCTTACTCCGGCGGTAGAGCTTTCGTATCTTTCTCATGATGAGCAAAAGAATTTTCTGGAGGCGATGGATTATTCACAGAACACTCCGTCCTTGTCACAGGCACAGAGACTTAAAAAGCTCAGTCGTGCAGGCAAATGCTCGCTGGAAGCCATGTGCGAAATCATGGACGAGGAGAAGAAAAGCGAGCTTGACCGCATCACCATCAAGGGCGATGTGCTCCGAAGGTATTTCCCCAGGTCTTACACACCCCTGCAAATGCAGGAGACCATTATCAAGCTGTTGGAAGCATGGCAGAAAAAACGAACGCGCCAGAATGAGCGCTGAAAGGAGTTTCTATGGCAAACATTACGGTAAATATTGAGGGCGATCTGAACATCTTCGTCAGCGGAGAGGACGGCTCGCCCGATTGCATGTATCTGGACTGGGCGAATGGAAGTCCCAACGACCGCATGGAGATTCAGGTGGGAACACCGGATGAGGATGATGCGGAGGTGCTTTACGCAGTTCCAGGAACCGGAGCTTCGGAAATGACGCTTTTTGAGGCATTGCAGAAGGCTACAGAGAACGGAGACCTCGACAGTGTGGAGATGCTTCCGGAGCATGATCTTCTCGCTGCCTTTAACAGTGATGATGTTATTGCAGACGAGCACGGCGATCTTTATCTTGCTGGGCCACTCATGGCATTTAAGGTGGATGGCTGCAAGGTCATTTCCATGACCGAAGAAGAAAAAGAGGCTGTCTGCGACATTCTGGAAGAAGGCACAACGAAGCTGCATAACGGCAGACAGGCTGTATTCGCCTACGGACTGTGAGGTGACGACATGAAGGAATTTGAAGTAACCATCACCGAAACACTTCAGAAGTCTGTGAATGTGGAGGCTGCAACCCGTGAGGAGGCGCAGGCTATGGTTGAGGAGATGTGGGATAAGGGCGATGTCGTACTGGATGCCGATAATTTCGTCGGTGCGGATTTCACCTGCGACAGCGGTCATGAGATTGAGGAAAACAAGAGCATTGAGGTATTACTGGTTCAGCCCGGACAGTATGCGAAGATGACGACCATCGGTTCTGACCTTAAATCTATGCAGGATGTAGTCGGCGGCAGCATTCAGGAAGCGTTTTTCTTCCGCGATCCGGTTTCGCTGGTTTGCAATGAAGAGGGTAAAATCAACGGAATGCCGCTGAACCGTGCCATCCGCGATGATGTCGGAAATGTCGTGGATATCGTAGCCGGCACATTCTTTATCTGCGGTGCCGAGGGCGAGAGCTTTTCTTCTCTGCCGGAGGAGTTTCGCAAGAAATACGAGGGCAAGTTCAAGAGGCCGGAGACTTTCCTCAAGATGGGACGCAGCATCATGG
>CAVAJA010000375.1:0-2562 GCA_963588615.1 Lachnospiraceae bacterium
AACCTCGAACAAGAAGTTCCTGCATAATCACATTTAGAAATGCAGCTAACATCCAGGTAAAAAAAAGCTTTACCTCATTCATGCCGTCGAAATGAATACTCTTTACAACCGTCTCAAGTATTGACGAATTTTCCAAGGACAGTTCACGGATAGCTTTCCCGCCAATTGGAACCGGGAAGCTGAAGAGGATGTTCCTGATCCAGCAGCCATCGGGTCTTTTCGCCGGATAAAGGTCAATCCGTTCAAGGATAGCCCTCATGAATTCTTTCTTCTCCGGTTCCGTCAATTCTGCATACAGTTGATCAAATGTCAGCAAAAGCTGATAGACATTTTCACCGGAAATCTGCTCCTGACGGATGGAACGGATCTGTGTCTCAACTTCATCGATCTGCTTTTCCAATGTACTTATTCTATCATACTGATCGTCATAGCGTCGCTGCAGATCAAGGATTTTTCTGTCGTAATGGACATCTGTGATGTCCAAAGTATCCATCTGCTGTTCCAGCCGGTTCTTGGTTCCTTCTGCCTGTCGTAGTTGATTTCGGAGAGCCTTCAGCTGTTTTTCCAGATCAGTGGTATCAACTGCACAACCAATCTTTTCCTTGATGGCATCAGTGTGAATCCGGTAATTCAGTCTGGCAATCTCCCTGTTCAGATTCCAATTCAGAGACAAATGACTGCTCTCATCAGACTTCAAGCGCTTATAGTCTTTTATGATATAAAGTTTGAATTCCGGAGATATCCATGATGCGAATTCAAGAGCTATATCCATGTGTGCGTAAATTCCACCACCATATCTGCCGGATTTTGTTAAGATTCCAATACCTCCAAGCTCTTCGTTCCACTTCTTGATAGAGAACACGTAAGCATTGGAACCGGCATCCTCTTTAAACGTATCGAAATCGATACGTTTAAAATTCGGATTATGCAGACTTTCCCACAAACCGAGAAACACTACAATGTCACGACTGCGCAACCAGTTATGAATCGTAATACGAGGATCAGTGCTGCGATACCTGGCAATGTCCGTCAACGAAACATACTCATTTTCGAAATCATTTGTATAAATACTGATGTCTACTCCCTTTGCATGGATTGTTTCTTTAATCGTTTTCTTCGCCATACTCACTCATCCTCCCCAAAATGTTCACGTATTGATGCTTCCAGATTCATGTCCGGATCTGCATCCACCTTGTCCTTGGTAATCTGTTCAATCCTTATATAGTACTCCAGCAGGATGTTTGAGAACATTGCCTACATCATGGCAAAGCATGCCGATCCGTCTATCCCGGACAGCCCGGAGGAGTGGTTGGATGAGTTCAACACCTTTTCCATCTACCAGGTTCTGCCAAAGATCATCGAGCTGTGGGGGCTGAACGTTCAGACCGATGTTCAATCTAAAAAAAACTTCGAGCAACTGACCGAAAGATGACAACACCCTTATTTCTGCTCCGCTGCGTACAGCTCGGCATTTCAATCCGAGATCTGGATTTGTTGACCATCGGCATGGTGAATGACATGTACGCAGAAAGCGGAAATGACGATTACAAGGGGTACAAGGAAATCGCTACGCAGGAAGATTTTGATGCGTTTTAGCAGAAAAGAAAGCTATTGCTTGCTATCCGAGTCAAATTAGTATATACTTGCTTCAAGTAAAGAAAGGAGATGCTCGAAATGAAAACAATCAGTATCAGATTAGAGGATTCAATTTACGAGGAACTGGGTGCTATGCTTGATGCAATGGGTCAGACAAAGCAGACTTTTTATGAAACCTTTACCAGAACTGCATTAAGAGAGAGAAGCATTCCGTTCATAATTAAAGCACCGCTTACAGATACACACGCAAATAACAATAGCAAGTTAGAGGCTTTTGCAAGACTTGAGGCATCCAGAAAAGCCACTGCAGAAGCAATTGATTATGATGCTGAAAGGGAGGAAGCGATGAATGAGAAATTCGGTATTGTTGATTGATACGAACATCCTACTGAATTACATCACAAACCGTGAAGATCCGTATCTTGAGCAGTCTGTGGAGATAGTGAGAAAATGTGCAATTGGAGAATGCACTGGTTACATTGCATTCCATACGCTTTCTACGCTCTGGTATGTGCTGAGAAAACGCAGTGACAGTGTTCGCAGACAAAATCTGAAAGATATATGCGAGATTTTTACTGTCGCAACTGCATCACAGGCAGAGATACTCGATGCAATCGAAAAAGATTCCTTTACGGATTTCGAAGATTGCCTGCAGGATAAATGTGCAAAGGATGTTGGAGCAGATTACATTATCACTTGTAATGTAAGAGATTTTGAAAATTCTGAGGTTCCGGCGATTACACCGGATGATTTTATAAAAGCATACAGATAAAGAAATCAATAGAAATTGAGGCATCTATCAGAAATGGTAGGTGCTTTCTTTTTGCCTAGTTTACGGAAGGGAGGAACAGCCGATGGCGGCAAGCAGAATCAAGGGCATCACTGTCGAGATCGGCGACGATACCACAAAACGTAAGCGTATCTACACTAGCGCATCAATCAAAAAGAAGAACCCCTGAAAGACCT
>CAVAJA010000376.1:0-2437 GCA_963588615.1 Lachnospiraceae bacterium
CTTTCCAACGAAGGATCAGACGGCCCTGCCGTGTCTGCTGCATGGTTCCTTTGAAACTGCGGTTTCAAGAGAGAAGTTGATGCGTCCTTCTCAATTTAATGATGCCCTGCTGAGTGCAGCGACCGAGCTTTTTGCGGAGGCTGTACTGGACTTTAAGAAGAGAAATTTCATCACCCAGACCTTTATCAGACAGATTCTCGTGACTGGCTTTGCGGATAAAACACTTCCAAAGCTGAAGCAAGCAGTTACGGAGCTGTTTAAGAGCAATGCGCTGATTCCGGTCAAGGGCGAAAAGCTGGTATTGCCGGAAGAGGCACAGATTGCAGTGCCGTTTGACATGATTGATCTGGCCGAGAATGAGCTGTTAAAGGACAGCTTTGATCGAACGAAGGATTATGTGACATTAAATGACGAAAGGTCTGCAGGATTTACGGAATACTATGCATGGCTGCGCGATGATCTGGAGGTAGGAAGCTATTCCATTGCAGACTGGTCTTTGTCCTTGAGAAAATCCTTCGACACGAGGCTCCAGAAAGCAGATTATGATCTGATGCAGAATCTGTATGCCTTTTTGGATGAATATCGTTTATCGGAATACACAAGGGAAAACAAGTTCAACCGCAAGAAAAGCACCTACGAAGAGGATGTACAGAAATACGTCAAGAAGGCCTGGCCGACGCTGAGGATCTCGAGAATTCTGATCAACGCAGAGAATGACTATGTTGCGGCCTACGGAGATGACGAAGAACAGGTATATCTGAGCTCTACGAGTGATTATCAGCAAATTGCCAAGACGGCAATCATTCTTTCCTTCATCACAGATAATTACAAGACCTTGTTGGAGGACAGCTTTGGCGTAAGAGAATTCGATAATTTCGAATATGTCAAAAGCAAGATATTGACGAAGTACACGCATACGCCCAGAACAGTTGATGTTACGGAATCCTTTATACGCGAATACGCAGATGACGTGCTGCAGATCTGCCGTCTCATGATGACATCCCACCATATGCAGGAAATGCAGGAGCTTGTGGCAGACAGATGTGTTATTTTGGCTAAGGCTGCAGATGGAATGCTGCGATTGATGCGGCCGGGAGAAGTATGTAAGGCAACTTCGATAGAAGGGGCCAATCTGGAGGTTTATTACAGCGGTATTGGAAGGCCGGTCGCGTATTTGGATGAAGACTTTTACAAGGATAAAGGAATCAGCATCGACAGTATTTCCAAGCTGGGAATCATAATAACACCGGTCGTCGATGGCCCGCGCGAGGCCAATGAAATCAAGGCAATTGGAAGCTTCCGTCCTTATCTTGAAATAAAAGGTCTCAGGAAGAACATCGAGTATATTCAGGAGCATACAGACACGGATTTGGCGAAGAAGAAATCTGCCTGCATCTTGAGAATTGCTCTTGAGAATGCCAACAAAATGTCTGGTCAAGTCATTGTCGGAATAGGCAACAACTGCAGTACGAAAAACATGATCTGCAGAACACTGGATGATCTGCGAAAGGATGACTGGCTCTATGCAGGCGATGAGCTCTGCTATATAGACGATATATCTAAAAATCAGCTGGATAAGGAGATATACAAAGAGCTCGGATTAAGCCGCTATAGTGAGCAGTGCAGGATCCTGGGATTCGCCATCGATGATACCGAAAGGACATTTGACGGCGTAGATAATCTGGATGCAGAGGCGAAAAAAGAGCTACTGAAAAAGCTGGCGAAGGAGTTCGGCGTTGACATTTCGGCGAAGCTTTCGAATGGTGAGGAGGCTGTATTTGATCCGGAAGGGTTTGATATGGAGGAATTCCCGAAGAGGCGTGTCGTGGATCGGAATCGGCTGAATCGTCATGTGGAAAATCAGTTCTATTCGGCTGATCCAATACGATACAAGGAAGTTGTGGTAAGGCAGAAGGTGGATGATGCAACCAATCGGAGCATTCGTCGCTCGTATGTTGGCAACATGTATACAAACCAGTTCGGCAAAATTATTTGCCAGAGCTGCAGGCATAGCGTGGCAGAGCGCAGCATGTATGCTGTGACAATCGCCAATTTCGGCATAGAGATGGAGCAGTTAAACCTCTGTTTGTGCCCGAACTGCTATCAGAAGTACGAGTCGATCAAAAAGACGCGGAGTGATGAGTACAAGGAAAGCGTAAAACGAGCGATAGAACATATTTCGTTGGATAACAAGGAGCCTTACAAGGTGGAAGCCAGCAGGGAAATGTCTCTGTATTTCACCCAGACGCATTTGGCCGAGTTGCAGAATATTTTCCTGATGCTGGATAAATATGGCGTCCCGACCGTTGCCATAGACAGTCAGAGCGATATGGAGAAGGGCTTTACCGGCGGCAAGCTGGACGAAATTGTTGCGCATGATGGAGAAATGATTGAGTACGAAACCATGAGCGACATGAAGAAACATAAGGTGGAACTC
>CAVAJA010000377.1:0-2403 GCA_963588615.1 Lachnospiraceae bacterium
TCCGTGCTGTAATCATCTTCAAAATAAGAATGATCTTCAAAGTAGAAGAAATACACGGGCTCGTCATCCAGCACATAATAGGCCGAAATCGTCAGCCGGAACAATTCTTCTGCATCCGCCGTCCAGCCTTCATAGGCAACCAGTTCCGACCAAGCATCCGCATAGGCGGTGTCATAATCAATCACATCATCCGACGGCGTGGTAATCCCCATGGCAAGAATGGCACGATACTTTTCATAGATGCTTTCCATGGTTTCTTCATCCGCCGATGCCAGCTTTTCGTTCCACGCTTCGCACACGTCTGCCAGCAACAAATAGCAATCCTGCTGATTAAAGCAGTTCTTCAAATCCCGCTGAATCTGTTCTCCAATGTCAATTTTCTCCGGCCCCGTCAGACTGATTTTGTTGCCGCTGGCATCCATCTCGCCCACCAGCAATCCATCTTCATCGGCCGGATGGTCGATGATCTTCACACTGAACGCATACGTACCGTCTTCATCAACGAGACTGACCTGCTCGAGCTGTTCGCGGGTGTAGCCTGTTTCCTTCTCAATGAGCGCAAAGGCAAGATCCCAGGCTGGGGTGTCATCGGCAAGGGCAAGAGGAATCGTGAACATGACGACGAGGACAACCAACAAAACGTTTCGCAATTGACGTTGCATGTTAACCTCCATTCGATGCAAATTGCTCAGCAGAGCATAATAATATCCTCTGCTGAGCAGAAATCATTTAATAGTCATATCTGGTGTCGCGAACAGGATACAGTACCGTCTTCGTATTTTTCCCAACTTGGCCATCTACGGACAAATTGTTATCCTCTTGAAATTCCTTCGCCGCCTTGGATGCGTTAGACCTATAAATACCATCGTGTTCCAAATTATAGCTCGTGTTCAATGACAAATCAGCCTGCACGTTCTTCACAACGCGCTTAACGGTGCTGCTCCGCTTAAGCGAATTGTCTCCATAACGTTCGCTGTAATCTGCCGCAAAAGCAACTGCGGTAACACAGATGCACAAAGCCAGCAGCAGGCTAACAAACAACTTCATTTTCTTCATAGTAAATCCTCCTTCACATGTTCAACCCATTCTGAAGCATAGGATCATCAAATGGTGAGCATAGTCGTTATGTTGCAATGAGAAACATCTGATCTTTTGCGTATCAGTTCTGCTAAACCGCAGGATCTCTGCAATGCGGAAGCATTGTAATCGCCTCCTCTCTAGGCCATATCATCAATTGACATATTTGTCAGCGGATTTCATCAACGCCACAAGTTCGTTCTGTCACCTTGCAGATCCATTTATTCCGCTGGATAGGTCATCTGAGTTGATGTTTCCGTCAGGTTTTCTGTGTTGCCTTCGGAAGTCGTTACACTGCCTGAAGTGACCAGCTTATAAGTTCCCTGCGAAACAGTGTATGCCTTATTTAATCTGAGGGAAGTAGCAGTAGCAGATTTGCTCCAGGAAGTTACCCTTACCCATGTACTTCCGACTTTTCTGTACAGCGTAATTGTCAGTGCGATGTCACTCTGCGAACTTGCCTTAATTGAGCCGAAACAGCTCGCTTGCCCGTTTGCATCGATCGAAAGCGATGCGACAACTTTTCGTGTATACAGATAGGCAGGAGAAATTGCCTCATCGCTTGCCATTGCAACAGACAAGCACGACATCATCAACAGTGCGATGCCAACAAGCAGGATTACTACCATTCCAGAACGTTTCAAAACCAGCACCTCCTTGAAATTTGAGTTCTTACACTTAATAGATGCATCTCAAAGCCAATTTGCAAATATTTTTCTGTTTTTTGAAAAAATTTTCACGGTATCAACGTCACACTTTCAGCAATCGTCAGCACTTCTTCAGCCGAGCCATCCATTTCAATCACAAAGAGCCGATTGTTCACTGACCACACGGCTGCCGACCAATTTTCCTTTTCAATCAGTGTTGCATCAATGCCATTCACCTGCGTTATCGTGATTTCCGCATTTTCCGTGTCAATGCTAACTCGCGCACCATACGCATACTCGCCGAACGACAACGTATCCTGATCGGCATTTTTGAACTCTGCTTCTGATGCTTCACAGTCAACCAGCGTAAACCCATCAGGAATGTACGCCGGATAAAAAGATCCTGTCCATCCGTCAGGAACATCCATCGTTTCTCCAGAAGTCGCCAGACCATATGATGTCCGCTCTTGCTCATTCTGCACATCCAGTTTCAGCAGGCCAACTCGAATCATGTGCACTGTTGCAAATGCAGAGCTCATGCTCACCAGCAGCAGAATCAAAACAGCTGTCAAAATGCGCAAGCTCTTAGGAAATCTACTGCTTCGATGTTTCTGAGAAGGAGCTGTTTGCTGGGCAATGTCGTGAAGAACCTTTTCTTCCAACTCACGCATCATCGGTG
>CAVAJA010000378.1:0-2349 GCA_963588615.1 Lachnospiraceae bacterium
TTTCCTTTTTGCCACCCTGTTCCGCCAAAAGCCAAATCCACATTTTTCTCATTCGGCTTGAGCAGCTCTACATCTCCAACTCGCAGAGAGATTGCCTGCAGCAGCAAGATAGTCTTTAACACACGCTGCTTTTCAATTGACAATGTACTGGAATTCAGCAGATTGTAAGAATCCAGTATCACACGGACATCTTCATTTAATCCGTTCTGTCCCTTTCCGTAGAAGAAATCCCACAGCATATCGATAGTAAGCAAATTGATCTGATCCAACGGACCATAATTTGCAATGAACCATTTAAAGGCCTTGGCGTCCGTATCATTGTTAATGATAAAGTCGAACATACTGCGCTGGTTTGAGCTGAACGCAACCGAGAGATGTTTGAGCACCAACGCCGCATAGGGATGAATCGGTACGATGGACTGCAGCTCTTCATCGGAAATGATGGTCTTCTCGCCCAACGTTGTATTCTTCTTAGCACTATCACGAATAACTGCGCGTACGCTTGCCAGATCTCCATTCAATTCAGGCTTGTAAGTACACTCCCACTCTTGCCGCAGTATCGGATCGCTGGTAACCTTCATTGCCTGCGCCATCAAACGAAATGCCATGTTCTCCGGCAGCTCAATCTTAATTGGCGGAACAAATCGGTCCAGAATTTTCTTTGCCGTTTCTGCATTGGCAAACAAACTCTTACTCTGATGAGAAACAATCATGAAATAGAACGGATGTGACTCACTGATCTCCGCCAGCGTCTGAAATCCGGTTAAACTGTTCGGATTGTTCTGGAAAAACTCGGTGAACTCATCCCACACGAATAAAATCGCAGAAAGGTTATTGTCTTCAATGACACTCTTAATCCATGCAGCCATTCCCTCGATATCCAGACGGAGTGCCGTGATTCCATTGTCCTCTGCAACTGCAATCACATCTCGCATGAGCTTGGTGACCTGTTCAGGAGAACCTGTCTGCAACTGCTCGATAATGGAATCCACACTTCTGCCGCCAAACTGCCAGTCATACTGCTCTTCCGAAATCAGTGCGCTAAAATAATTTCTGTTTGCGTCCTTCTCAAGCCATTTCAGCGCAGCATCCCGCAGCGAAGCCTCACCACGATTCTCTAAGCCATGTGCCGCAAGTGCAGACATAATACTGTCCTGCACTGCCAAAATAAGATCCTGATCGGAACGAATTGCACCTGACCCAATTCGATGGATGGTCAGCAGCTTCCCAGCATTCTTGTCTGTAATCAGTTTCTGGCAGAGATCCTGACTCAGTTTGTAATCCGCAAAATACTCCCGAACCTCTTCATCACTTGCCTCCAGCAAGGACTTTACGGTAAGGGCAGCGTGAGATTTACCGGTTCCGTATGCACCTTCCACCCAGAGAGAACGGGGCTCTTTTCCAGAAAGAACATCATGGGTTTTCTGCAATAGCTTTACAAACGTCTCATGCGGATAGAAGCTCTTCCATGAAACCTTTCCGCTATTGATCAGATCTGCCGTAACCGCAGCATAATACTTCGGGTCAATGTTAAAATAATCCCGGTAAATCTTCTTGCTCATCTTTTTCTGCTCCCCTTGTGTTAAAACAGCTTCAGTACATCCTTTGAGGTCTTATCTGAACGAAGTGTGATATTGTCCAGATCCAACGTAAACGACACGGAAATATAATCCGGATAATTCACTGCCAGACCATTCAGAATTCGAACCATTTCGTCTCGATCCAGTCCGAAAATTCTGGTCGGGCTAACACCATCTCTTTCAATAGAATCGTCCAACAGGTTTCTCAGTGTGAATTGGTAATACTCACCGCAAGCCTCTGCAAATTTATATAAGCTGTATAAAACTATCTCCGAGACAGGATCTTCCCACCTTGTTCTCATAAGTCCTATCGCGCGATTTTTCTCTCTAACAGCTTCTCCAATTCCTGTTTTTCCCAGTGGAAGTTCTGATAGCCTTACTAATGAACTAAAAATATCATTCGTCCATCCCTCTTTTGCTCCATCCTCAACCATCATGGATGCCAAAAGGGCCTTCGAATACTCTTGGTTAAAATTAACCCTCGTGACATACCATTGTACTTGCGGCGCATAGCAGAGGTTTACCATTATGATTCCCCAGCTTGCTTCATTTTCTAGCCCCAGGTTATCGATAATATTCGCTGTTTCAGAAAAACCTGTTTCATCCAAAAGATTTGCATCTCTCAAAAATCTTTTAAAGAAACTGTACATCTGCGATCCAAGTGTATGGTTTTCATCAAAATTATTTTTGAATTCAAAATATTGTCGAATCCAATCCATCCGTGGAGCATGATGCGAATAACTATTTAGACTCATATTCTTTCCTGACA
>CAVAJA010000379.1:0-2331 GCA_963588615.1 Lachnospiraceae bacterium
CATTATTACCACCACCCTATCTGTGTTGCATATTCCAGCATCTCCTTGATAGCCTCATCATATTTATCGCCAAATTTGCTCTGTATGTCAGTAATATCCATCTGAATTGCGTCGTGATAATTGCCCTGTTCAATTAGCGCCTTCTGAGCTGTCCGATATTCCTGCGCATCTTTTGAATATCCCCAGCTTGCCGTTTTCCTGTGGTCGTCTGCGGTCATTCTGATTGAAGGTCCATCTCCCCTCTTTGCAGCATCTGTTGCCGAAAATGCAGGAGTTTCATTAATTTCCGTTTTTATTTCCGAATTATTTGGCTTGTTACTCTTCAGCGTGTTATACGATCCTCCTCGCGGTTCTGTCTGCAATGCAATCTGCTCATTAAATTCCCGCACTCCAGCCTTTGAAGCCTCATAAACAGATTTGGGGCTGAGAATGCTCTCAACATCATCGTTAGACAGGTGATATTGATGCCCCTCAATAAACGTCGATGTCTTTCCCGTCAATTTAACAAACCAATTTTCCGGATGCGTTTTTTTTAGAACAGACATTCCTGCTTGGGCTAATTTTCCAACCCCAACCGTCATAGCAGTACATACAGCACCCACCGCTGCGCCAGTCAGAAATGCATCCCACACGTCATCTTCACCATCGATGACGGTGTATGCTACATTCGTCGCACCGGAAACCACTCCATTTCCAAATGTCAGAACCCCCAAACCCGAAAGTTCACTTAATACCTCATTTCCGGTAGTCTTTCCAACAGATTCCGCTACCGTTGCAGCTCCCATTGGACACACCCAGGCCAAAATCGCTCCAGATGTAGCTGATATAGCCACCTTGCTCCAGTTTATATCCTCTGCAGCATTGTTTTCCAAAACGACCTGCATAAATGCATCTATCGCAGCACCACTTATTGCTCCTGATGCCGGAGTTGCTGCTGGCACAAATACCCCCAACGCAATGCTTCCGGCAACTGCTATCCCACAACTCATCCCAACAATCCACTTAGCTGCTGTTGTTGGCTCCTGAGGCAGATCATCCTCAATGTCCACAACAACATGGCCCTCAGGAGTGATCCGAATGCATTGCATCGGATCCAGTTTTGATACTTCCTCTGCCAGTTCGGTAGCATTGCACCCCATGAAGGTTTCTTCTTGTAGAGACAACAGGTAAGCATTGACAGCCTCCTGTGCAACATAAACCGTTGTTTCAATATCAACCGAGGAAAAATTAAAATCCTGCTCCTCTAGTATTCTGTTTACTTTCTGTTCCAATTCGTCATAATCAATAGTTTGATACAACGACTCTCCCGTAACATTTACATACTCCCCAACATTCGGATCATATAGATATTCATCGTCGTCATACGAATAAAGTGCCCCTAAGGACGTGTCGACAATTTCCTCTTGATAGTCATCACATGTATATACAAATCTTCCTTCGTCATCTATCCCGTACTTTACATATTTTCCATCCGCCACAAAGTGTTCGCAAAATGAGTCCATCGAATCTGTATACAGGAATCCGTAATTCGAATCCTCATAATCCAGATTGTTAACAATCAATCCCTTTTCCTTTTCGGCATCAGATATTACTGGCGCATCTTCTGTCATGATAAATCCGGCTGGAAATAGCCCTTTTCCACCATCATTGCTTTCCAGAAACGCCGAGAAATCGGAATATCCAATTCCCTGTATTTCCGTACCATCCTCCAATTTGATAGAGGCATCAAATACGTCATAACAAACGGATAACTCCTTATAAAACTTATCCGTTATAAATTGTTCAAGCTGTTTCTTATCAGATTCGCTCGAACCAAACTCCTCCTGCATATCTATATCAGTTTCCGACTCATCACTCTCTGAAAATCTCTCTAATGCGGTTGTTTCAACTGTTTCCTTTTCCAGACTTACGGCGGTTCCTGAATTTGCTGTGCTCCCACACCCAGACAACGCCGTCAACAGCAATGTTCCTACAAGAATGCACGAAACACCTTTCTGAGAAAACTCATGAATTTTCATCCGTGTCATCCTCCCTCTTGTTTTCACACACTTCCTTTCTGTGCTTATTGGCATAGCTGAATGCGAGCACTGCAAAGATAATCAGTATTCCGGCCATAGGCCATCCTGCCACACGACCAGTCTCAGAAACGTTCTCTGTAACCTCATTACCAGTTGACTCGTCGACAATTACGGGATAAAAAATCATCTCATCCTCTGAGTCAATCTTAATAGTTTGACTTTCAACTATCTTGCCGTCGCATTTCCAGCCTTTGAATTTCAGGCCATCCTGTACCGAATATCCCGGAAGATCATATTCGGAATCGAAAGGGAC
>CAVAJA010000380.1:0-2326 GCA_963588615.1 Lachnospiraceae bacterium
GATAAATATTTCATGTGGATCTCCTATTTTTAATTATCTGAAATCACTAAAAAAAATTTACAACTGTTATGAAGTGACTTTTGTCAAGAGGTAAATTGAGTTCTCTCGACCATCACATTTGTGTGATCTGTCAGTATCTGGAAGGAGCTCTGATTTAACAGTTTCCGGCATATGGCCACTCTGTTATTCGTGGATTGGTTACCGACAGGCTAATGGTTCCGCCGAGAGCTCTGCGATCTAAAAACGTGGATCACCGAAGTGCCAACATAGTTGTAAACGCAGATAGCTCGAACCTTACAGTGATCACAGCTCCTTTCAGATACTGACAGATATTCAATTGTTATTGTTTGGCAGCAAGCTGCGGTTTACTGCTGATTGCTGCTTGATTGCCTCTTTCATCAGGGGCGGATGGCTGTCAAGGGCCGCGCCAGCGGTTCATTTTACCCTTGACTGACATTTGAAACTGATGTACCTGCTGTGGAGGCAATGTTGATATTTCCGGTCATCATGCCCCAGACGAAACATGCGAGTTCTCTTGCTACGGCTGCAACTGCAACATTTTTCTTTTTACCGTGACGAATCATTTTATAGTACTTACTGCGTAACCGGGTATTCGCTTTGTCGGCATAGGCAATAACTTCGGCAGATTGTCCGCTCTGCCTCAAGCGCAGTTCCTTGGATTTATGACCAATGGCACCTTTACAGATACCTTTTGCTGCTTCAATCAAAAGACGGCGCAGATGTGTATTACCTGCCTTGGAAATACCAAGCCTGTTTACCTTTGCTGAACTGGAATGTTCTCCAGGCGCCAGTCCCAGGAATGCCGCAAAGGTATTGCCCTTGGCAAAGCGTTTGAAGTCACCGGTTTCCACAATCAGTGATAGTGCTGTATGAGTGCGGATACCCAGAAAACACCCCAATTTTTTAGCGTTTTCCTGATAACGTGCTTCGGTGGCAATCTCTTCGATTCGCTTATCGTAACGTTCGATCTTGGCTTTCTGCTCCTCGTAGGACGCCATGTACTCATTCAGCGTTTCTCGATACATCGGAGCGAGTTCCAACTTATTCAGCCATGTGACATGCTTTATGGTCCATTTGGTTCCGGTGTACTGATGACCATGACGGAGAACAAACGCATTGATCTGCTGCTTCAGTTTCTTGAGTGCGAGCTTATGATCATCTCTCATACGAAGATATTCTTTGACGGCATCATCTTCACCGGTAGGAATATATACCGGATGATAACCGCCATAGCACAGGCACTGGGCAATCAGGTGTGCATCACGTTTATCTGTTTTGATACGCTGACCTTGCTGGGTAAGCATCGTTGTTGGTGCCAGAATGACACATTTAATTCCGGCGCTCTCGAGCTGGTGATAAAGAGTATAACCGAGGCAGCCTGCCTCATAACCGCATTCAATAGAATAATTGTCGGCAAGCCCAAGCTTCAGTTTCAGAGATTCAATGAAGGAAATGACTTCCTTGTAATCTGGAGCAACCTGGATTTCTCCGAAGATGCGGTCTTCCGATCCAATTGTTGGTTCTATTGCACATAAAGTATAATTTGTACTATGGACATCCATGCCGATTTTGATTATTCTATTCATTAGGTGACCTCCTTTTGTATGCGGTAATTCCTGTTACCATTGATTTTGACACTCATCAGTATACAGGTAAATCCACGTTGCTACAAATGTGAGGTCACTTCATATTATCTAAAAGCCGCTTATCGCTCTTGTTCAGATAGAGTTCTCCCGTGGATCCGGAGGCCAGTGTCCAGGTCTGGGAATATCCCAGGGCCGACATGGACCCCTGAGAAGCTCCCATCGGGACATCGGAGGCCCCGTCTCCAAGTGCGCGGATGACCACGTTGCAGCACACGATCTTTTTGATATTCTTTGCAGCCATTTCGTTGTAGCTGTCCACCAGCACGGCCGCGTCTTCCAGAAGCACCTCGCAGGCGGTCTTTTCCGCCTCCGTTAAAGTCCTTCTGCATCGTTTCTCTACATCTTCAACTTCAGCATACATCGAACCCACCTCATTTCCCGCTTGTCTTTGCCCGATTTCTCGAAGGGGTCTTCTTCGCCGGAGCTTTCTCCTTTTCCGGTTCTGCCTCTTCCTTTTCCGGGCTGTTTTCCGTTACCGGGGTGTAAGTGGCGGGGTCCAGCATATCGCCGGACTCCACGATGATCCCCGTCTGCTTATATCGGTACTTCATTTCGTTCCTCCTTAGGCGCTCTTGATCAGTGCGAACGCCTTCTCATCCATGATTCCGATGCCGTAAACGATCTCGGCTCTGATTGCAATCTGGTTTGCTCTCTGGAGA
>CAVAJA010000381.1:0-2226 GCA_963588615.1 Lachnospiraceae bacterium
ATCCAGACGCGGCGTCGCGGTCAGAAGATGAATTTCCTTGGCGAACTCCACTTCCAGCTTTTCCTGCTGATCTACATCCAAATCCGCCTGCTCGATAGCGTCCAGAATGCGCTCGGTAATTTCGGGATTGTCCTTCACATCAAGAATTTTCTCACCACGGTTTTCATAATACAACGGAACAGTTGCGCCATCCTCGACAGCGCGTTTGAAATCATACACGGAGATATAGCCGCCGAAAGTGCGCTCGGTGATATTGTCGCTGGAAAGCAGCGGCGTTCCCGTAAAGCCGATACGGGATGCCGTAGGCAGCAGGTGCATCATATTGTCCGCAAAAACGCCATACTGGCTGCGGTGTGCCTCGTCCGACATGATAATGATATCATGATCGGGATAGATGGGTTCCGCGTCAGGGGTATTGAACTTCTGAATCAGCGTAAAGATGAAGCTGGGATTGCCTTTCAGCTTGCCGATCAAATCATCGCCGCTGGAAGCGATAAACTGGCTTGCTTTCGTTTTTCCGAGGATGCCGCAGTTTTCAAAGGTGTCACTGATCTGCGTATTCAGTTCATCGCGATCCGTCAAAATCACAATCGTAGGCGAACCGGTGAACTTACGGCGGATTTTCTGCGCGAGAAACACCATGGAATAGCTTTTGCCGCTGCCCTGGGTATGCCAGAAAACGCCCAGCTTGCCGTTCTTCAGCTTGCGAGCCTCATACGCCTTGATTGCCTCATTGACGCCGAGAAACTGGTGGTTGCGAGCAAGAATCTTGACCGTGTGCCCACCGGAGTGGTCAAAGAGGATGAAATTCTCCAGCAGATCCAGAAAGTTCTCCTTCTTGCAGATGCCACGAAGCATCGTTTCCAGCGCTACGCTGCCCTGCTCTTGTTCAGACAGGCGCTTCCACTCGTGGAAAAACTCATATTTGCTGCCCAGCGTGCCAACCTTCGCATCTGTTCCGTTGGAAAGGATCAGAAAAGCGTTGTAGTAGAACAAATGAGGGATGGTATCCAGATAATCGGTGTAATTGTTGGTGTAGGCATCCTGCACGTCCACCGTGTTCTTCTTCAGCTCGATGAACAGCAGCGGAATGCCGTTGACAAAGCCGACAATATCCGTGCGGCGGCGGTACAGGTCACCGTGGATTTTCAGCTCCTTGATGGCAAGAAAGCGATTGTTTTCGGGATGCTGAAAATCAATCACAGCGGCTTTCTTCTCCTCGGTCTTGCCGCCGGGCTTCTTCACCGTAACGGGAATGCCGTCACGTATCAGGAAATACTTCTCCTCGTTGATTTGCAGCAGTGAAGCGGTAGACAGGCGATTCTCCAGCTTGCGCTGCGCCTCGTCCACCTGGGCAGGGGTAATCCACGGATTCAGGCGCAGCAGAGCCTCCCGAAAATATCGGGTCAAGAGGATTTCTTTGTAGCTCTTGCGTCCGAACGTGCCGTTTTCGCCGAGATGCTCCGTATTATAGGCAAAGGCAACCTCCCAGCCCAGCTCATTCTGGAGCAGATGCCCGGCACTCTCCTGCACGAGGATATTTTCAGAATAGTCGTAACTCAATCAAAGCCACCTCCTGACTAATTGTTTTCTGTAGTATTTCTTGGCTTACAATTACACCCTTCCATAGCAACTTCCGGGAAAACGAAAACATATCCATCTGAGTAAAACTTCTCTCTGAATGATGTACAAGCCGCATAAAGCTGATCTAACAGCTCTTTTCCCTTAATGGCGGACACCTTAAACCGTTCATCCATATCTTGGTATGTTTCTAAGCTCAGCAAGTCATGCATCATATCATTACGGCTTTTAACCCACAACCTTGTGTTCTCAAGGAGTTCATATGTAAAGGATTCTGAGATGCAGGTGACATTGTTTTCTAAGAGCCTTCTTATGCAAGCAATTTTTGTGCTGATTGCAAGCTCGTTTTTATTTTTCTTGCATTTTCCGCTACAGTATTTACATTGCTTTTTATACTTCTGAAGCGTCCTAAAGAACCGATTCTCCATACACGAATAAATCAACCATGAAGCTTCTATATAGCGTTCATCAGTAATAGCTTCATTGATCTTGTTCAAAAAGAAGTCGTGCATGTCAACTCGCTCTAAACGCTCCTCCATTTTTTCGGTGCTCTGCATACTCACACCTCCATTTCTCCGCTCATCAGCTTGGGCAGCAAGCGGTCACGGGCTTGTGAAAGCCACGCAATTTGGCTGTTTTTCAGAT
>CAVAJA010000382.1:0-2112 GCA_963588615.1 Lachnospiraceae bacterium
CAACTACTTTCTGTAGTCGCAATTCCAACTTTGCCGATAGTTCCAATGCACGTTACAAGCACAGACCCTTTGGGGAAAATGCGTCCAACCGAGCGAGCGTTCTCCGAAATATATGATTCAGAAGATGTAATTGCAGTTACATTGTCTTCATCAATATCGCCAGGCTTGATAAACATGATATCGTTAGAATCAAAGTACTCACTTCTTTTCATCGAGGGTGTTGTACCTGTCATAACTTCCCCAACCCCGCCAATCGCAACCAAAGGATATTTTGGTGCCTTTATTGGATCACCGAACTGCTCCATAAATTGCGATTTCACCAAGTCATCCGTTGTTTTGAGCAGCTTCTGATAGCTCAACTTCGACTGATTTGCCGCTTCCAGCAGTCGTGTTAGCGTTTCCTGCTTACTCATTTCCGGCAATTCAAATTCGTATTCACACAAACTCTCCCATTTGACACGCGGAGACAGAGAGCCAGCAGAATTACCAACGGCAAAATCGAACAGGAGATCATTCTGGATGATAAAAGGCAGCAACGCCGGATTGATTTTTTCCGGAATGGCCTCGATGACAATGATATCTCCGGAGCAAACACCATCAAACGGTGCTAATGCTGCCTTCTTTAAGTAAGCTCTGCGACGGCCAAACAAAATTTGACCTTTCTTGAAGGCTTTTGTAAAGGTGGTATCAGCATCTTCATCCCATTGGGTCAATGCAAGGTTGCCCGATGTCAAATGCTCCAAGCCGACGATTGGCAGTCCAGCGGTTTTCTTGGCAACTGCTTTGTATTCGCGGGCAACATCTCCAAGTTTTACACGCGGCACATTATTCACCCTCCTTCGGCAGCATATTGACTAAGCAATCCATTTCATCTTGCAACGATAGACTTTGAACGAGCCAGTCCTCTGCGCATTCCTCTATCGTAAGTGTGGGAGCAACTGCCATCTCATCACGAGCATACAGCGCAATATTCAAAGAATAGTCATGCTCAGCAATTTCAGAAATGGTTGCTACTTTAGCGTAATGCTCTTCATCGGTATATCGCTCATAGGCTGTCTTCATATGCTCGATATGCTTGTCTTCCAAGTAGCTTTGTGCGTTTTTGCGTGTTACTTCTTTGACCGCATTGATGAAAAGAATCTTGCCGCGATGCGCAGGTTTCTTTTGTGTGCGGCAAATCACAATACACGCTTCCATAGGCGCGTTAAAGAACAGATTCGGTCCCAAACCGATGACGCAATCAATCAAATCACTCTGAATGAGTTTTGCACGCATATCTTTTTCTTCATTTCGGAAGAGAATGCCGTGCGGAAACAGAATTGCGCATCTTCCGCTTCCTGGTTTCAGGCTCTTCAAGATATGCTGGAAAAACGCATAATCAGCTCGTCCCTGCGGCGGAGTGCCAAGAAAGTTCCTGCCATACTTGTCGTTTTCAAAAGCATCCCGATCCCATTGCTTGATGGAATAAGGAGGATTGGCAAGACACAAGTCGAACTGCTGCAGTTGGCCATTTTCAATGAATGCCGGTGATTTCAGCGTGTCATCGTTAACAATATGGAAGTCCGATACGCCATGCAGAAACAGATTCATGCGGCCAATAGCGCTGGTCAGCTGGTTGATTTCCTGCCCGTAAAGCTGGAGGTTGCGCCATTCTTTTCCCTGTGCTTTCAAGTGCGCAATGCAGGAAATCAGCATGCCTGCGCTGCCGCACGTGGGGTCATAGACCGATTCTCCGCTCTGGGGCTGGAGAATTTCCGTCATCAGGTGAACAACAGTGCGATTGGTGTAAAACTCCTGCGCAGTATGGCCACTGTCATCAGCAAACTGCTTAATCAGATATTCATAGCCCTGACCCAGCTCATCCTCAGGACAGTTGGCTAAGGACAGCGTTTTCGATGAGAAGTGTTCCAGCAAATCTTTCAGCAGTCTATCCGGCAGACGATTCTTGTTCGTCCACGCACCATCGCCGAAGATGCCGGTCATTTTGTCACCGTTTGCTTTTTCAATCTCGCGGAAAGCCTTCACGATGGCAGCACCGACATCTTCCGTGACCTGTCGTACATCGTTCCAGTGATAACCCTTTGGAATGAGGAATGTGTGCAGTTCCTCTTC
>CAVAJA010000383.1:0-2092 GCA_963588615.1 Lachnospiraceae bacterium
GCGCGCACAGAATATAAACATGTGGCAAGAAAGGCAATGGCGGACGTTGAAACAGCAAAAAAGCTAGATACAGAAAGACCAGCGCCCACATTTGAGCAGTTGGTTGAAAAGAAGATACGTCGAAAAAACATGTCACGAGAAGAAGCCATCCAGGATATTTTGAAAACGGCATCAAAGACAAATGTTGATGTGAACAAGGAATTTGGATTATGAGAAAATACCCTTACGATTACACACTAAGCAGAGAAAATAGTGCAACGATATTCAAAAAAGCCTGCAGCAAAATATCTGATACGATGGGAACATTGAACGAGACACCGTTGCTTATCGACGTGGATGGAACTACCATTCAGGCATATGAAGGAGAAGACGGACGGCGCATTGTAGTGTATGACGATTACGATGTGGGTGCAGTGTATGTCCTTTCGGATTTCGAAATTCAGAAGCAATTAGAGGAGCTGATTGCAAGGTAACATCACAGTATAAGGGCAGGTGCCACTGATCAGAAATGATCAGTGGTATTTTTATGCGTTTTTTATGGAGGAAAAATATGAAGCGAAAGATGGCTGCAGCAATGCTGTCTATGCCAGTACGAACTGGTGTTTTACCCGTCCAGGCTTATTCCGGATGTAAGCATTGAGACAGATTAAAAAACGAAACAGAGAATAATCGGACAGCTCACAGAGCTGTTTTTTTATTGGCAACACGTGCCTTAAACGTGGATATAAAAGAACTCATTTTTCGGGAGGAGAAACAAATGTCAGAAACTGTGAATCAGGGAAGTAGCCAGGAAACCAACGATCAGGCAGATCGCACTGCCCGGTCTTGGCGTAACCATCCCTGTTATTACTGGTGATCCTGAGGCAGAGTGGGTCGGCGAGACCGATAAGAAGCCGGTCAAGAGAGGAAGCATGGCTACAAAGGTCATGACTCCGTACACTCTGGCGGTTCTGGTTCCTTTTTCCAACCAGTTCAGAAGAGATATTCCGGCACTGTATGACGCGCTTGTTCTGAGCTGGCGGCGGCATACAAGGCACTTGGATACATCTCCGAGGACGGACTTGTGAACAGCAACGCACCGGAATCAGAAGATATCAAGGCGTGGGGCGGCGATACCGTTCTTTCCGTACAGACCGATAAGCCGGATACCTTCCAGATGAAATTCATTGAATCCCTTAACTCAGAGGTTCTGAAGACGATTTACGGAGATGACAACGTATCTGTTGAATCGGATGGATCCATCACTGTAAAAGCTACATCGACAGAGATGGAGGAGGCAGTATATGTTGTTGATATGATCATGCGCGGCGGAGCACTCAAGAGAATCGTGGTTCCGACCGGGAAAATCTCGGATCTTGGAGACATTGAATATAAAGATGATGATGCGGTCGGCTACGATACAGTAATCTCGACACGAGGCTGACCATCTTGGAGCATGAGGTGAAAGCGCTGAAGGAAGGCTGAAAGGAAGACTGAAAGGAAAACAACGACTTTGTTACGGCAGGAAATAAATGCAAAGCTATTGATATTACGTAAATTACGTAATATAATAATTGTGTAAGGAGGTAATGCCAATGCGGTTTCGGGAAATAGAAAGGCTTGTGCTTGACGATGGCTGGGAGTTGGTCGATATTGCTGGTTCACACCACCAATACAAGCATCCCAACAAGCCGGGAAGGGTTACAATTCCTTTCCACCGAGGAGATTTACCGCCAAGGGTCGTGAACTCCATACTAAAACAGGCAGGGCTGAAATAGTCCCGCTGTTATCAAAAGGAGGTCGTTATGTATTACGCTTATCCTGCTATATTCTATCCGGAAGAGGATGGAAGGTATAGCGTTGTTTTCCCGGATCTGAATGATCTGGCAACCTATGGGGACAATTTAGCTGATGCGCTGGCAATGGCACAAGAGGCGTGCGGACAGTATCTGTTTACATCACTTAAAGACGGGGAAAAGCTTCCGATCCCTACGCCAATCAAAAATGTTACGAAGGACGAAGAAAACGCCTTTGTAAACATGGTTGGAGTTAGCCTGGAGGAGTATGCAAAAAATTACGGAGACAAGGCAGTGAAAAAAACACTGAGTATACC
>CAVAJA010000384.1:0-2025 GCA_963588615.1 Lachnospiraceae bacterium
GGTGTATCGTCTTCCACGGTTTTCAGCTTCTTCGAGTAATGCCTGCTCTGCATTCCGCCAAGAGTACTTTCTACAACGGCACTCGTGTCATTCACTGCCTGCACGCCGACATTCTGATCCTCATTGGCAGCATCGAGCTGTCGGTGAGCCGCAGCTCTTGCCGCAAGATCCCGGTCGATTGCTTTTCTACCCTTGACCTGTTTCTTCCGGATCAGCTTCTTCTCCGCCTCCGACAATTCATTGTCTGACTTGCCGAAGCGGATCTTCTGCCGCATGGCTTTTCTGGCAGAGGTCTCGTTTTTTAGCTTATCGCCAGGTGCTCTGGCCTTTTCCCGTTCATGAGTTTGGGTCCCCGTCTTCGTCTGACGGGGACGCTCCTTCTGCAGCTTCTTCTCTTCCATTTATCACTCCTTTACATGGCTGGATTCCTGTGCAATCGACGTCTCTTTCACATAAGCACACTCAGATGTCTCGTGCTGCTCCGTCTGCTTTGGCATCGCCGACATTTTCCCGGCAGACATCTTGCCTGATCCATCTTTCGACTCCTCTTTTGCTTCCTGCACTTCCTCCAGTTTCGTCGTCATGATCTTGTACAATTCCAGATCCTTCGGGAAGCGGTCCACGAACGGAAGGATGACGTTGCCGAAGAACAACAGTCCTTCGCCTTCTCCGGAGTGCGTCACATAGGAGAGCTGATGCGGGCTGATATTCAACTGTTTTGCCAGAATCGATCGGTCGCCGATGGCCTGGTTCAGCATGTAAATGAAGTCCGAATTCTCAAAGATGTTCTCGACCTCCTTCGATGCCAAGAGGTCCTTGACGTTCTGTGTGATGCCAGTCGGAATGCCGCCCCATTTACGGAAGCGCTTCCAGATCTCGACGGTGTAGGCCGCCGTCTGTTCTTCGCGCAGCAGCAAGTGCATCTCATCCATGTAGTAGCGGGTACTTCTCCCCTGGGAGCGGTTCTCCGTAACTCGTCCCCATACTGCATCCTGCACGATCAGCATGCCGATCTTTTTCAGCTGCTTGCCGAGGTCCTTGATGTCATAGCACACGAGGCGATTGGAAATGTTCACGTTCGTCCGGTGATTGAAGACATTCAGAGAACCGGAGACATAGATTTCAAGTGCCGTTGCAACAGCCTTGGCTTCCGGCTCCTCCTGTTCGAGCAGTGCATTGTAGAGATCCTCCAGAATCGGCATGTTATCCTTGCCGGGATGCTCAAAATACTGCTGATAGATCTTGTGAATACAGCGGTCGATAACCGTCTTCTCTACCGGCTTCAGGCCCTCTTTACCGCCCACGATCAGTTCGCACAGGGACAGGATAAAGTCTGCCTTGAGCGCGATCGGGTTGTCGCCGTCTCCGGAATAATTCATGTTGATGTCCATCGGATTGATGTACTGATCCGAGGTCGGGCTGATCTTAATGACTTGCCCGCCAAAGCGCTTCACGAGAGCCGAGTACTCCGACTCCGGATCTGAAATGAGCACGTCATCATCGGTCACGAGGAAGGCATTGGCGATCTCTCGCTTTGCCGCAAAGGATTTACCGGAGCCGGGCGTTCCCAGGATCAGGCCGTTCGGGTTCTTCAATGTCTTGCGGTCCACCATGATCAGGTTGTTGGAAAGCGCATTCAGGCCGTAATACAGCGCCGCCGGACTCTCCTGGAATAGCTCCTGTGTGGTGAATGGCACGAAGATCGCCGTACTGCTGGTCGTCATACCGCGCTGGATCTCGATCTGGTTGTAGGCAAGCGGCAGTGTGCTCATCAGCCCCTGCTCCTGCTGAAAGTCCAGACGGACCAGGTTGCAGTTGTGCTTCTGCGCGATACTGCTGGCCTGGAAAACGTTATTTTCCAGCTCCTGCTGGGTCCTGCCGGTGTTGAGAACTAGGAACGTCAAGAGGAACATTCGCTCGTTCTGGCTCTGCAGCTCCTTTAAGAGTGCCTTTGCATCCCTGCCGTAGGTGGCAAGGTCCGACGGAATAATCTCCATATCATATCCGGAACGAACCGCCTTTTTC
>CAVAJA010000385.1:0-2002 GCA_963588615.1 Lachnospiraceae bacterium
GGTACAATGAAGAATCTCCGGCTTAATGTGGCAGCGAGAGGTATTCTCAAAGATGAACTCAGAAAAATGCCAGGAGGCAGAAATGCATTAAGAAGGGCATGGGAGAACTACTTGACTGGCAAGAAACCTAATCATGCCATCACCTTTGACGCCGAGGCGGCCTCAAAGGATCGAGACAGCTTCTTTGTTACAGCGATGCATCCTCTGGCTAAACAGGCGGCAGGTTACTTTGCAAAAGGAGAAACAGTTTACTTGAATCTGCAGCATTACTCTGATTCGCTGCCCGTAGGCTCATATCCATTCTCTGTATATGATTGGCGTTTCACTGGATTGAACGATCATACGCGGCTTGTGACTATCTGTGAGAATGAGCAGATTGCAACAGAACTTCCTGACATTCTGGAAAATGCAACAAGCTCCTTTAGAATGGATGATGCGCACTGCGATTGGTCAGTTCTTGAGAGCATGCATGTTGCCCGTTGGCTGTCGGCGCGTGCAGAACACAAGCGTGATGTAAGCACAACGATCACATCCAAACTGGAGAGCCTTGCAAACAAACATAGCAATCGCATGCGTTCTCTCGAACAGCAGGCCAACGATATATTAGACGAATCGATTCGACGAATGAAAATGAGTGAAATAGAAACAGCACAGGAAAATTACAACCGAAAGGTTGACGAGATTCAGGCACTTGCCGTGAAAGCGGATATCTATACGACACTTCTTGTTAACGGTGTTATTACTGTTATGGAGGGATAAACATGACGTTACTTCAGAAACTTTTTGCAACATATGGCAGCACCAATTGCCGTGATCTCGGTTCACGGCAATTGGAAGCACTGAGAGACGGATTAAAGCAGGTATCAGCTGATGAAATCAAGCCCTCTGCAGACGGAAATTGCTATATTGCGCTGTTGCGTAAATTCCGCGAAGCAGTTGCAGAAAATGACAAACTGCACGGAGAAAATTACCCGCAGCTTTTGAATTCCCTGCTTTCTGTTGGTGAAGACGGCCTATATTCGAATAGTCTGCGCTTCATCTTTGAGCTGATTCAAAATGTCGATGACTGCGAGTATCTCAATGCGGATGACTGCAAGCTGGATATGTATTTTGATTTCAACAGCGGGGAAATTGTACTTACATACAACGAAGTAGGCTTTACGCCCTTCAATGTGTTTGCGATTACAGGCATTGCAGAAGCAGCAAAAAATGTTTCCGCTTCAAAAAACGAAATCGGTGAAAAGGGTATAGGTTTCAAATCGGTATTTGGTGTTGCTTCACGAGTTTTGATTCGAAGCGGATGGTTTTCATTTGAGCTGTATAAAGAGAATTTTACGATTCCGGTAGCAGCCTATCAAGATGACCAATACTGTGCAGGAACACAAATGACGCTTTATGTGCCTGGGCGAGCAAAAGAGATCTATCAGCAGATTCGAGATCAATATTGCCGCAAAGAAGCCCTGTTCAGCAAGAACCCTCTATTGTTCCTAAATAAGCTGACTTCTCTCAAGCTTTATTATGACAGTTGGAGAAGCATGGAATTTCATGTATCCAGGTCAAGCATTCCTGATACAGAAAGATTCTATCGAGAAGATGACGTCACCATATCGGTTTGTCTTCGCGACCATGAGAATGGCAGGGATCGTGAGAACATTGAAGAAATCACCTGTACCAGATACAGTTGCTCTGTTGTTTATAGTCAGGAAGCATGCCAGTCACGTTATGGTGACAAGACGTTAGTTGGCAGTCAGGGTGGGAAGCGGATGCTACTGCAGGCAGTGATTCCTCATGCTGAATTCATTAAAAAAGTCGGGCATGGCGGACTGTATTCTTTTCTTCCAACGCAGCTTTCATTTACTGTTCCGATCGTCTGTCATGCGCCTTTCAAACTGGATGCTTCCAGAGAATTTGTGGATCCGCAGGATCAGGGACGCCTCGAAGGAAACCTATGGTTTAAAGAAACTGTCCGGAATCTTTCTAAGCTGATGGATCATGTATATGC